>DATJBR010000371.1:0-15002 GCA_035515255.1 Lysobacter sp.
TGGGCCGCCTGCAGCAAGGCGAAGCCGGCACAGCCCGCACTGAGCAGGCGTTCCTGTGCGGGAATCTTCTCGTCGGGGCCGAGCCGGGCGACCAGTACCACGATGACGGGCGCGTGCAGGTAGCGGTCGAGATCCTTGGAGACCACGCTCTCGCTGGCATCGGGATCGGCCTCGCGATGGCGCGCGGCGAGACGTTCTCCGAACACGCGCCGGGCCTCGCCACGAATGCTCAGGAACCGGAACGGTACCCGCCGGCCGTGGTCGGGCACCCGCACCGCGCTGGCGAGGATGCGCAGCAGCGCGGCTTGGTCGGGGCCGGGTTCCTGCAACAGCATGAACGGGACGGACCGGCGCGCATCCAGCGCGGTCAGGGCGTCTATTGGCGAGGGAATCGTGGTGGTGCTATTGACCGGGGTCGAATCGTTGGAGTGCATAGATCACAGTTCGCGAAAATTGTTAATAAGCTGACCCATCTTGCCACTATGCTGCCCAGTACGTTCCCGGGGACGTATTAGCGTCACTCCGGATCTGGAGCCCACGTGCCTATCCCATCCCATCGAGGCGTTCACGCCAGGCCAACCGATCCCACGCGCGTGCTTGAAGAGATCAAGCGGCTAGTGCTCGAACAGCTGGGCGGATTACCGGGTGAATTCTACGGGCCGATCGAGACGGCGCTGAGCACGACGGTGCTCAGTGGCGAAGAGGCGCGTTCGCCGCAGGTGCTTTACCAGAGCCAGGCCGCGCTGTGGGTGCTGCGGCAGCATCATGCCGCCCATGTCATGCGTTACCGGCAGCAGATCGCGCAGGGCTTCGATGATTTCCGCTCGTTGCGCATCCGTCACAGCGGTGACCTGCCACTGGGTTTGATCGACGAGAGCCAGATCGACTTCCACCTGGCCGGCCAATCGCTCGCCACGACGCTGGAGCAGCGCTACAACGTCCAGCTGGAAGTAATGGATGCGCGCCTGGCGATCCTGGCTGCGGCACTGGGCGCGGAGCCTGCGCTCAATCCGCTGGGTGCCAGTCGGCTGGCGACCGCGTTTGTCGAGACCTTCCGGGACGAGCAGATTCCCGAGATCCTGCGCCGCTTGCTGTTCGAGCATTACGAAAAGGCGCTGAGCCGCGTTCTTGCCGAACTTTATGAGAAGGCCAACGCCCTGCTGTTGAGTGCCGGCTATGGCGTGCCTGCGAGTCGCCGGTCTACCGCGCCCATTCCGTCGCGTCCGTCGGCACCGGCAGGTTTCGGTGACGCGGCGACTGGCGTTGTTGATGGACAAGGATTCGCTGGCGCCGATTACGGCGGCGGGTCTGGTTCCGGGCACGGTGTCGGTGGGTATGACTCGGGCGGAGCCGGCCAAGGCGGCCATGGCCAGAACGGTCATGGCCAAGGTGGCCACAGCCGAGGTGGGCATGCCACAGGTGGGCCAAGCCACGGTAATGCGCATCCAGGTGCGGGCCCTGGTGCCGACGTGCCGACTTCGGCCGAGTTGGGCGAGCTGCGCAGCCTGCTGCACGCCTGGCGGGAAGGTGGGCTGGGCAATGAAGCCGCGACCGGATCGCGCTCGATCAAGGCGGCTCCCGGGCAGCGCCGCGAGCTGCGTCTGGAAGAGCTGGTCAGCGTCGCCTCCCTGCTGCAATCCGAGCCGGCGGACGTGTTCGCGCGGGCGCTGGCCGGTTCCGGCACGCTTGCCGGCGTGATCCGTGAGCAACTCAATGACGGTTCGCGCCGGTTGGGACTGGATCCGGAGCACACCCGCCTCAGCCTTGAGGATGAGGATGCGATCGACCTGGTGGGGTTGCTGTTCGATTCGCTGTTCAGCAGCCAGCAGTTGCAGGAGCGCGCGCGCCGGCTATACGCCCGGCTGGTGCTGCCTTTCGTCAAGGTGGCGCTGACCGATCAGCAGCTGTTCGTGCAGCCCGCCCATCCGGCACGGCGCCTGTTCGATTCGATCACCGAGGCCGTTGCCGGCAACCGCGGCGAGACGCCGCAGGAGCGGGAGTTGCTCGATCGCGCCGCATCGATTTCGCAGCGCGTGGTGGCCGAGTACAACGAAGACCTGACCATTTTCGAGACCGCTCATCGTGAACTCGATGCGTTGCTGCATCAGCAGCGCCGGCGGATCGAACTGCAGGCCGAACGAGCCGCGAAGGCGACCAACGGTCGCGAGCGTCTCAATTACGCGCGCGAGCAGGCCGACGCGGTGCTCGCGCGCCGTCTGGCCGCACCACCGCTGAGCCCGGCCATCGCCGAGTTCCTGAGCACGTCGTGGCGTCACCATCTGGTCCAGACCTGGCTGCGCGATGGCAGCGACAGCGAGCGGTTTGCCCAGGCCATTTCGCTGGGCGATGGTCTGGTCGAGGCCGACCGCATCGCTGCGGCCGGTCGCGGGAATGACCTGGCCAACCACCTGCTGGCGCTGGAGCCGATGATCGGTGCCTGCCTGGCCAGTTCCGGTCTCGACCAGAATGCGGCCGAGCATGGCCTGGCCATCCTGGTGAAAGGGCTGGTCTACCCGAATACCCCGCGGGACCTGCACCCGCTGCCGCCACGTCATGCGGAGGAGGATGCGGAGGAACGCGGGCTGTGGCTGGACGCGACGGCGGATTCGTTGCGTCTGGATCCTGCCGATCTGGAGCATCTGGGCTCGCTTCCGATAGGCGCTTGGTTGCAGGTGACGGATGTCCGCGGCGAATCCATGGCGGTGAAGATCGCCTGGGTCAGCCCGCTGACCGAGCGTCGCCTGCTGGTCAATCGGCGCGGCCTGCGGGTGCTGGTGGCATCGGTGGAGGAGTTGGCGGCGCTGGCCGCGGGCGGCCGTCTGCAGATGGGCGCCGAGCCCACCGCGTTCGAGCAGGCGATGCGGCACGTGCGACAGCAGCTCGATCTGGCCGCCGCCAAACGCTGAGCCGGGGCTGCGAAAGCAGGCTCCTGCGAGCCTCGGTTCCGGTTTTGAAGCATTCCAACTGAGCTGTGCCGGGTGGGGTGGCTTTGCCGACGTCCATGCAACTGTTCTTTCACCTCCGGACCGCATCGCTCAACCCGTCTCGTGATCCTTCGTGCTTCGCATCGGCGCGGATCCTTCGTTACGATGCGGCGACCCGGGGAAAGGAAATGCGTCCATGGCGACGACGGCGGCAATCACTATTGGCGTGGCGCGAGAAACCGCGGACGGTGAGCGCCGGGTTCCGCTGAGTCCGGAAACCGCAAGAAAACTGATTGCGCTGGGCGCACGGTTGCAGTTGCAGCGCGGCGCCGGCATCAGTGCCGGGTTCACCGATGACGCCTATGCCCAGGCAGGGGTGGAGTTGGTGGACGATGCGGCCGCTGCCTTGGAGTCCGCCAACATTGTGTTATGCGTGCAATCGCCGCCCACGATGATGTTGGACAGCCTCCGCGAACACACCGTATTGGTTGGCCAGATCGCGCCGCAGGCCGATCCGGCCCGTGCCGAGGCGATCATCTCGCGCGGACTGGTGGCGTTCCCGCTGGAACGTCTTCCGCGCACCACGCGCGCGCAGGCAATGGATGTGCTCAGTTCGCAAGCCGGCATGGCGGGGTACAAGGCGGTGCTGCTCGCCGCCCAGCTCGCGCCGCGGTTCTTTCCGATGCTGACCACGGCTGCCGGCACGATCCGCCCGTCGCGGGTGCTGATCATCGGCGCAGGAGTCGCCGGCCTGCAGGCGGTGGCGACGGCGAAACGGCTGGGGGCACAGGTCGACGGGTTCGACGTGCGGCCGGAAACCCGCGAGCAGATCGAATCGCTGGGCGGCAAGTTCCTTGATCTGGGCGTCAGCGCTGCGGGGGAGGGCGGCTATGCGCGCCAGCTCACCGATGATGAACGTGCGGAGCAGCAACGCCGGCTTGGCGAATATCTGAGGCAGGTCGATGTGGTCGTGACCACCGCGGCGGTTCCCGGCAGGCCGGCACCGAAGATCGTCACCGCGGCGATGGTGGCGGGAATGAAGCCCGGCAGCGTGATCGTCGACCTGGCCGCCGAGACCGGCGGCAACTGCGAACTGACCCGGCCCGGGGACACCATCGAGACCGGCGGGGTCACCATTGCCGGCCCGCTCAACCTGGCCAGCAGCGGCGCTACCCACGCCAGCGAGATGTTCTCCCGCAACGTGCTCAATTTCGTCAACCTGTTCGTGAAGGATGGCGCGATCGCGTTCGACTGGGACGACGAGTTGCTGGCGAAGACGGTCTGGCCGGAGCGGTCGTCATCCGGATCATCCTGAGGGTGGACCCGGCGGGCTGACCCGTGCCGGCCGCTCTCGCACCACGCTCCCGTTATTCGTCGCCGTCGCCGGATCTGTCGCGGCTGCGGGGCGGCGCCGGGTTCGCCTCGACCCAGGCCTTGCGTTGTTCCGGGGTCATTGCGCGCCACTTCTCTTTCAGTGCGGCGCGTCCATCGGGAGCGAGGCTGCGCATCTTGCCGTACAACGCCCGCGCCTCGATGCGCTGCTCAGGCGACATGTGTTGCCAGCGCTCCATCCCGTGATGGGCATGTTTGCGTTGCGGCGGCGTCAGCGTGTCCCAGCGCCTGGCATGTTCAAGCATGCGCGCGCGTTGCTCGGGCTGTGCGTTCCAGCGTGCCCGGATCGGCGCCGTCAGTTGCTGCTGTTGTTCGGCGGTCAGGTGGTCCCAGTCGGGCAGCTCCGGTTCGGCGGCCAGCACGGGGTTGGCCAGCAAGGGGCCGATAAGCAGCGCGGTCAGCAACACTGCAGTGGGGAAACGGAAATGAAGGGCCATGGTCATTGCTCCGAGGGAGGCGGCAGTGCGCTGTCGTTGGCGGCCAGCCAGAGGTAGAAGTCGGGATTCTCGTCGAGCGCGGCGAGCATGCTGGCGACTTCGTCGTCGATTGCCGCCTGGTTGTCCACCGGGTAGTTGTCCGCGGGGACTGCTGCCAGTGGCGCCGCCGGAGGGTGCCTGGCCGGGGCGTGCCGCAGTTGCAGGCCGACGATCAGGGACAGGACCGCGGCACTGCCGACCCAGGCCAAAGTGAGGCGGCGACGCGTCGGGCGGCGCGCCGCTTGCGACGCTGCATGGCGCGCCTGCTGCAGACGCACGCGGACGGCGGGCGACAGGTGTTCGAGCGCATTGGCGTACCGGGCGCGGGCGGCCCGGTCGAACGACGCGTTGCGGGCGTCCGGGTTGCCCATGGTGTTATCAGGTGTAGTGTTTTCGGGTCGTGGGATGGTCATTTCCAAGCCTCCAATTGCCGCTGCAGCGTCTCGCGCGCCCGCGACAGGTGGGTCTTTACCGAGCCTTCGCTGCAGCCCATCGCCTGCGCGGTGGTCGCCACGTCGAGCTCTTCCAGGATGCGCAGGCTGAAGGCCTCGCGCTGGCGTCGCGGCAGCTGTCCCACTGCGTCGGTCAGCCGGGCATAGGCTTCGCGGCCATCGTGGGCGCGTGCGGGGTCGGGTCCGGTGTCCGGCCAGTCCGGCATGCTGCCGTCCTCGCGCTCGTGCACCGGCAGCATCCAGCGCAACCGGAACGTGCGCCGGCGCTGGATGTCGACGATCCGGCTGCGCAGGATGCTCCAGAACAACGGCGTCCATTCGGCGGTCGGCCGTTCCTGGTAATTGATCATCTTCATCATCGCGTCCTGCACCGCATCCAGGGCGTCGTCGCGCTGGCGCAGGCCGATCTCGGCGAAGCGGAAGGCGCGGGTACCCACGCCGGCAAGGAACTCGTCCAGGGTTGCCGGCTCGCGCGCCGCCGGGACGACGCGATCCATCTCCGCAACCGCGTCGGCGAGGGATGGTGTCGGGCTGTCATTGGCGTCATTGTTCACGAAATCGAGCATATACGGCCGGCATCCGGGCGTCCGCGACAAGCCGGTCGCGGTGGTCCGTCGCAGCGGTTGCTGCTGGAAGGGGAACGCCTGAGATGCGGGATGGTTGACACGGCGCGGGTTGCAGCGGCGCCCGGGCGTGGCGCTTGGCGGAGCCAGCGGTGGCACGGTTATGATGCGGTGAACACCGGCTGGGGAAGCAGGCAATGGGCGACGGGCTGATGGCGCAGGCGTTTACGATGCTCTACATCTTCATGCTGGCGGCCATTGCCGGCCACGTGATCATCTCGCGGGTGCCGGTGATCCTGCATACGCCGTTGATGTCGGGCTCCAACTTCATCCACGGCATCGTGCTGATCGGGGCGATGGTGGTGCTTGGCTACGCCGATACCACGCTGGAGAAGGTCATCGGGTTCATCGCGGTGCTGCTGGGGGCGGGCAACGCCGCCGGCGGTTACGTGGTGACCGAGCGGATGCTGGAGATGTTCAAGCCCAGCACGAAACCGGCCAAGCCGTCCGGCGATAAGGCATGAGCGGGGCGGAGTGGCAGTCGCTGGCTGCGGCGACCAGTTACTTCATCGCCGCGACGTTGTTCCTGCTGGGGCTGCAGCGGATGGCCTCGCCACGCACCGCGCGCAGCGGCATCCGTTGGGCCGGCGCCGGCATGCTGGTCGCCACGTTCGCGACGTTCCTGCTGCCGGAACTGCACAACATCGGCCTGATCCTGGTGGCGCTGGTGATCGGCACGGTGGCGGCGTGGGTGTCGGGCAAGAAGGTTGCGATCACCGACATGCCGCAGATGGTCGCGCTGTACAACGGCATGGGCGGTGGCGCGGCGGCGGCGATCGGTGCGGTCGAACTGCTGAAATTCTCCGGATCGGTAGCCGGTCATCCGGGTCTGGAATCGGCCGGTGGGCTTCAGGCGTCCACGATGGAACTGGCGCTGCATCCGGCGACGTTGACCCTGGGGTTGGCTGTGCTCGGTGCGGCGATCGGTGCGGTCTCGCTGTCGGGTTCGGTCATCGCCTGGGCCAAGCTCGACGGCCGGCTGGACCGGCGGGTGGTGTTCCCGGCGCAACAGACGTTCAACGCGCTTGTGTTCATCGCGATGGTGGTGGCTGGCGGCTGGGCGGTGCTGACCCTGGACGTGCCGGTGATCGTCGCGTTCTTCGCTCTGGCCCTGCTGCTGGGCGTGCTGATGACGCTGCCGATCGGCGGTGCCGACATGCCGGTGGTGATCTCGCTGTACAACGCGCTGACCGGTCTTGCGGTCGCGTTCGAGGGGTTCGTGCTGGGCAACCAGGCGTTGATCATCGCCGGCACGATGGTCGGCGCGGCCGGCATGTTGTTGACCCGGTTGATGGCCAAGGCGATGAACCGGCCGATCAGTGGCGTGCTGTTCTCGCATTTCGGCGGCGGTGGCGAGGCGCAGGAGATCGCCGGCTCGCAGAAGCCCATCGAGGCCGGCGATGTCGCCGCGATGATGGCATTCGCCGAACGCGTGGTGATCGTGCCCGGTTACGGCATGGCCGTTGCGCAGGCCCAGCACAAGGTCTGGGAGCTGGCCCAGCGGCTGATCGAGCGCGGCGTCAAGGTGAAGTTCGCGATCCATCCGGTCGCCGGGCGGATGCCGGGCCACATGAACGTGCTGCTCGCCGAAGCCGGTGTGCCGTATGACCTGATCGTCGACATGGACGACATCAACCCGGAGTTTCCGCAGACCGACGTCGCGCTGGTGATCGGCGCCAACGACGTGGTCAATCCGGTCGCCAAGACCGACCCCGCCAGCCCGATCTACGGCATGCCGATTCTGGAGGTGGTCAATGCGAAGAACGCAGTGGTGATCAAGCGCGGCAAGGGTCGGGGGTTTGCCGGCATCGAGAATGCGCTGTTCTATGCCGACAACGCCCGGATGCTTTATGGCGACGGCGCGGAGATGCTGGGCGCGTTGGTGACCGAGCTCAAACTGCTCGACAGCTGAGGGCGTGTCAGGTGCGTGGCAGCAGCGTCAGCGGGTGCTGATGGCCGCGACCAGTCCTGCTGCCGCCAGCCAGGCCAGGTCGCCGATGCCGTTGGCGAGGGTGGCCAGCGTCCAGGCGTGGTGAAGGCCCAGTCGCAATGCCGAGTCCCAGGGCGACAGGCCGAGCATCGCGCCCAGGTGCGCGGCGATGATGGTCCAGTTGGACAGAATGACGATCGCGGTGGTTGCCAGCACGGCCAGCGCCATCCGCCCGGAACCCGGACGCCAGCGGCCCAAGCGCAGGATGATCGCGACATCCAGCGCGCCCAGGATGGCCATCACGCTGCATTGGCGGCCGGTGTAGAGCGCCAGCATCACCCACACCGCGGCAAAACCGCAGACGCCCAGCATCAGCAGCAGCCAGGACAGAAGCTGTCGGGGCAGCCGATTTTGATGGCCGGAGGTACGGACGGAGGCGTGCATGGGAAGCGTCGAGGCGGGCAGCCCGCCAGCATAGCGGCCCAGCGACAAACGGCATATTGGACTAGAATGGTCCTACTTCATTCTTTGACCCCCAAGGCCGGCCAGACGCATGTATTCCCGTAACAGCGAACCCGTCCGTTTCGAACGTGACTGCCCTGCCGTCTTGGTGCCGCAAGGCGACGAGGTGAACCTGCCGGCCGGCACTGCCGGCTACATCACCCAGGCGCTGGGCGGCAGCTACACCGTGTTCGTCGACGGCAACCTGTTCCGTATCGCCGGGCAGGATGCGGATGCGATCGGCAAGGAACCGGCCGAACCGCTGGAACTGCCCGAGGGTGCGGATGACGAGGTGGTCGAGCAGATGGTCTGGAAGCAGTTGCGGACCTGTTTCGACCCGGAAATCCCGATCAACGTGGTCGATCTCGGGCTGGTGTACGAGGCCAAGGTACTGCCCCATCCGGAGCAGGCGGGACAACGCCTGGTCGAAGTCAAGATGACCCTGACCGCGCCGGGATGCGGCATGGGCGAGATCCTGGTGTCGGATGTGAGCGACAAACTCAAGCTGATCCCCACCGTGATCGACACGGATGTGGAGCTGGTGTTCGAGCCGCCGTGGAATCGCCACATGATGTCCGAAGCGGCGCGGCTGGAAACCGGCATGTTCTGAGTAGGCGGCGGCAATCCGGCAAAAGTCTGGAGAAGGAACCCATGCATGCAGCAGACATCATCTTTCGCGGCGGGCTGGCGGCGACGCTGGTCGCAGCCATGAGTGCGTGCGCAGCGGGGCCCGTCGACCAGGGCACGCCGCCGGCGGGTGCGGAATCGGGCGTCGCAGCAGGCATGGCGCGGATTGGCGACCTGCCCGGCGATGGCCAATACCAGCGCTTCATCGTCAAGTACCGTCCGGCCAGCGAGCCGGGGCGGAACTCCGCCGCGGTGCAGCAACGGCTCGATGCCGTGGCATCCACCACGGCGGGCTTTGCAAGCGGGCCGATCAGGCTGGAATGGCAGCGACGACTGGCGGTCGACGCGGATGTGTTCAAGGCCAGCCGGCCCTTGGGTCGCGACGAGGCCGCGGCACTGATGGCGCAGTTCGCGCGGGATCCGCAAGTCGAGTACATCGAGGTCGATGGCGTGGTCACCATCCGCCAGGGCGTGGACGTGCCGCCGGTAAAGCCCTTGGGTGACGGTTAGTCGGTGCCGGTTAGCGGGCGATGGTCAGGAGCGCGCGTCAGAGCGCCTCGAAACGGTTGGCATCGACGTTCTTGCGCACCCGGGCCGGGTCCCAGATCCGCCCGTTCATGGCGATATAGACGCCTGCCGGCAGCGACTGCACCGCGCCCACCGCGGTGCCGATATTGAATTCCGCATCCGAGCCACGGAAACGCGCCGGGTTCAGGGCGCCGGTCAGCACGATGGTCTTGCCCGGGATGCTGGCCAGCACCTTGGCGGTCTCCACCATGGAGTCGGTGCCATGGGTGACCAGCACATGTGGCGTGTCCTGGGCGGCGATGGTGGCGCGGATCAGTTCGCGGTCGCCGTCGTTGATGTGCAGCGAATCCTTGCGCAGGATCGGGATCACCCGGTAGCGGAACGCCACGCCCAGCTCTTCCAGGATCAGGCCGATCTGCGGTTCGCCGATCTGGTAGTCCGACTTGTCGTCGAAATAGATCTTGTCGATCGTGCCACCGGTGGTGACGATGCAGAGCTGGTCCATGAGGCTTCGCGTGACAGGAAAGCCCGTGATTATAGGCGTTGGTGCCGCCCCGGCCGGATCAGTAAGCCGCCGGGCTGTGATTACGGCGTCGGCGGCGGTTTTTTCGAGAACCGCGCGCGCAGCCCCGGCAGGTTCGCGGCGTACACCACCACCAGCGCTAACAAGGTTTCCAGCAGGCCGAATGCCAGCTCGGACGGGTGCGTCCAGGACGCCATGATGCCGTGGCTGAACCAGGCCAGCGCCAACACCGAGGCCCAGAATGCTGCCGTGCGCGAACGCAGCATCGCGGCGATTCCCAAAGCCAGCGGCGGCAGGGCGAATACCACCAGGGCCGCCCAATCCCGCGCCGGCGCGAACCAGACCGCATACAGCACCGCCAGCGCGATCAACGCAGCAACCAGCGTGCGCGAGAACGGCGGCCGTGCGGGTGTCGCTGCGCTGCTCATGCCAGCCTCCGGGCGGTCATCGCCAGACGTTTGCCCAGCGCCCGCGCCAGATGGGCTTCGTCCTCGCTGGGTTGCGGATCATCGACGATCCCGCTGACGTGGCTGGCGCCGTAGGGCGTGCCGCCGGACCGGGTGGTGCTGAGCCGGGGCTCGGTGAACGGGATGCCCATGAGCAGGCAGCCGTGGTGCAGCAGCGGCACCATCATCGTCAGCAGCGTCGACTCCTGGCCGCCGTGCATGGTGGTAGTGGAGGTGAACACCGCCGCCGGCTTGCCGACCAGCGTGCCGCTGGCCCACTGCGCGCCCAGACCGTCGAGCCAGTGCTTGAGCGGCGCGGCCATGTTGCCGAACCGGGTCGGGCTGCCGATTACCAGGCCGGTGCATTCCTCCAGGTCGCGCGATTCGACGTATGGCGCGCCATCCTCCGGCACCGGCGGCGCGATCGCCTGGGTGACCGCCGTGACCGGTGGCACCGTGCGCAGGCGCGCGTTCATGCCGTCGACCTCGCCGATGCCGCGCGCGATCTGCCGCGCCAACTGCGCGACCGAGCCGTTGCGGCTGTAATAGAGCACCAGGATATCGGCCATCGCCTCGTTCAACCCCCGCCATCGAAGCCGCCAAGGATAGAGGATGCGCGCGGGGCCGAGTCGCGCGCAGCCGTGCTTGCCGCGGCCATCCCGCGCCGACCGGTCGCTGCGTGCGTTAACCTCCCGACGATGGAACCGCTGGACACCCTGTACCGCTGGAGCGAATGCGTGCGCGATCGTGCGCGGGTGGGGTCGTTCCTGCGCTTCCTCGCCAGGCGCGTGCTGGATGACAACCTGTTCCAGGCGGCCGGTGCGTTGTCGTACACCACTGTGTTCGCGCTGGTGCCGCTGTCGATGGTGGTGTTCGGGGTGTTGTCGGCGTTTCCGGTGTTTGCGGTGTGGAGCGAGCGCCTCAGCGATTACATCTTTTCCAATTTCGTGCCTTCCGCCGCGCGTTCGGTCGAGGACTACCTGCTGCAGTTTTCCACCAATGCCGGACAGCTCACCACCGCCGGCATCGTGGCGCTGGTGGTGTCGCTGCTGATCACCCTCAACGGGGTGGAAACGACGTTCAACCGGATATGGCGGGTGAAGGCGGCGCGACCGAAGTTCAGCCGATTCCTGGTGTATTGGACCGTGCTGACCCTGGGCGCGATCATGGCCGCGGCCAGCCTGGCGCTGTCGGCACGCTTCTTCGCCCTGTCGATATTTGCCACCAGCGCCGGCCATGCGCTGCAGGGTCTGGTGCTGCGCGCAGCGCCGATGGCGCTGGAACTGCTGGCATTTGCCGCGATCTACCGCGTGGTGCCGCACCGAACCGTGCAATGGCGGCATGCGTTTGCCGGCGCGTTGCTGGCGACCTGCCTGTTCGAGCTGGTGCGCTGGGGACTGGGCGTGTATCTGGGCACGTTCGGCAACTATTCGAAGATCTACGGCACCCTGGCGTTCGTTCCGATCTTCATGATGTGGATCTTCCTGAGCTGGGTGGGCGTGCTGATGGGCGCGTCGCTGGCGTCGTCCAGTTCCGCATTCCGCTACCAGCCGGTGGCGATGCGACTGCCACTGGGCTACGAGATGTACGGCCTGCTGCGCCTGCTCGCCCGCTTCAACGAGGCACGCGGACAGGGCAATGGCCTGCACAGCGACGACATCCTGCGGCTGGAGCCGATCCTGACCGACACACTGGTGCAGGAAATGCTGGCCCAGTTGTGCGACATCAACGTCGTGCGCCGTGCCGAAGACGGCGAATGGCTGCTTTCCCGGGATCTGGACACCCTCTCGCTGGCGGAGCTTTACGAGGCCTGCCAGTTGCGGATTCCGATCGCCGAGGCGCGCCTGCCCTGCGGCGATGATGCGTTCGGCCGCTCGGTCGCCGCCGCTCTGGACGAGTTGCGCCTGCCCTTGCGTGAACTGCTCAAGCGCCGTGTTTCCACCATCCATGCCCAGGAGTGATACCCCCATGCGTACCGTTGTTGCCGCCGCGCTGCTGGCCGGCCTGTTGAGTGCCTGCCAGCCCGCAACTGCGCCTGGTCCGGGAGACTCCGTTGCCCCCACTCCGGCCACGCCGGTGGCGGCATCGGAGGGAGCCGCACCGGGTGAGACGAAACCGGCACCGACCGGTGACGTGACCCACCCGAAGCTGGTGCTCACCACGCTGGATGGCTCGACCTACGATCTGGCCGCCCATCGCGGCAAGTGGGTGGTGGTGAATTTCTGGGCGACCTGGTGCGCGCCCTGCCTGAAGGAGATGCCCGAGTTGTCCGCGCTGGATGCGATGCGTGAGCACATCGAGGTGATCGGCCTGGCGTATGAGGACATCGAGCCGGCGGAGATGAAGGCGTTCCTGCTCAAGCATCCGGTGGTGTATCCGGTCGCGATCGTCGATACCTACGACCCGCCGGCGGACTTCGATACCCCGCGGGGCCTGCCGATGACCTACCTGATCGCGCCCAACGGCAGTGTCGCCAGCAAGATCCTCGGCCCGGTGACGGCGCAGGACATCGAGGACGTGATTGCCGCTGCCGCCGCCGCGCAGCCTGTGCGCGCTGCCGCGCGGGAGGCAACGTGAGCGGCGCGGCCCGTTTCATCGTCGGCGGCAAGGTGCAGGGCGTGTTCTTCCGCGCCGCGACCCGCGAACAGGCCAGTGCGCTGGGCTTGCGCGGCTACGCGAAAAACCTGCCCGACGGCCGTGTCGACATCCTCGCCATTGGCGACGCCCCGGCCATCGACGAGCTTGCCGGCTGGCTGCGCCGTGGTCCGCCGCAAGCCCGGGTGGATGAACTGGAGCGCATGGAAGTGAGCGAGGACGAGGCAGGCGCCGGCGAGCTGGATGAACGCTTCACGATCCGTTGAGGTGAATCGATGGGGCGGCAAGGCGACCTGTCCGGCAGAACCGGCTTTCTCGTCGCGATGCTGCCCGCCAGTGTTGGCTTTCCCCGCGCTCCCGCCCGTCCGGTAAGAGCGACGTCAGCCGCGACCTGTACCTCACATCCAACATCCGCAGGTTCGCGGCTGAAGCCGCTCCTGCATCAAAGCCGTCATTCCCCGCTGCACCAAGCGTCGGGCGCCCTCGCTGTTACGGCGACGGGTTGGCTGACGGGGGCACCCGCGACAGGCCGGCTTGCGCCATCTGCTCCACTGCGATGATGAAGTCGCGGGCGAATCCGGGCATGTCGAACAGCCCGCTGTCGCGCCGCTGCCGCACCAGTTCGGCACGCAGCGAGCCCAGCAGGGCGGGGTCGCGGCCGCAGTCGATGGCGCGGGCGATGAATTCGCTGTCGCTGGCGACGTTCATCGACGCCATGCCGAGGTGGTGGTTGAGGCTGCCGGCCACGCGCGCGGCGAACGTCTCGCCGGGGCGGGTCAGCACCGGGCAGCCGGCCCATAGCGCGTCGGAGGCGGTGGTGTGCGCGTTGTAGGGTTCGGTGTCGAGGAACAGGTCGGCGTGCTGCAGGCGTGCCAGGTACCGGGGGTGTGGTTGCTTGGCCATGAACACCAGCCGGCCCGGATCGATGCCTTCGTCGTGGGCGACCGCACGCAGGCGCTCGTCGGCGCGGCCGGGCCCGGACAACAGCCACAGCACGCTGCCGGGTACGCCGCGCAACACCGCCAATGCGCGCTTCACGCTGCGGGGACTGAGCTTGTAGCTGTTGTTGAAGCAGCAGAACACCACGCCTTCGCCGCGTTCGGGCAGGCCGCATTCAGCGCGCGATGGCGGCATCGACAGTTCGCGGCGGGTGTCGGAGGGCTGGAAGCAGCGCGGCAGCCGCAGCACTCTCTCGCTGAAGTGCGGTGCCAGCGACTCGGGCAGGACGAAGTGGTCGGCCAATACGAAATCGATCCATGGCGCGCCGGAGGTGCCGGGGTAGGCGAGCCAGTTGACCTGCACCGGTGCAGGGCGCATCGCCAGCACTTGCGGTGCACCGCCGCCGCTCCAGCCGCGCAGGTCGAACAGGATGTCGATCGCGGCATCGCGGATGGCCATCGCGACCTGGCCGTGGTTGCGCCCTGCGACCTCGTGCAGATGGGTCGCGGCCTGCAGGCGCTGGCGGATCTCGCTGCCGTCGTCGGGATTGAGTGCGAACAGATGAAGGTCCAGCGTGGCGTGCGCAGCCAGCGCCTCGAACAGGGCCACGGTCAGCAGGCCGGTCGGGTGCGCGCCGAAGCCGTTGGACAGGAAGCCGACACGCAAGGCCTTTGTGGTATCGCGCGGAGGCGGGGATGGCAGCGGCCGTACCGAGCGGGCGACGCCGACCGCGCGCAGCCGCGCACAGAGCAGTTGCTCGGCGGCGGTGCTGTCCTCGCTCAGGAAGGCGAACGGCTCGACGGCTGCGCGGCCGTCACGGACCGCGCTGCGGACCTGTTTCGACAACGCCTCCAGATCGCGCCAGTCGCACAGCTTGCGCCGCCAGGCGAGCAAGTAGGCGGCCAACTGGGGTTCGTCGGGTGCGAGCGCGTGGGCGCGCGCATACGCCTCCGATGCGGCTTCGGCCTCGCCGATCTCCTCCAGCACATGCCCGAGCCAGACCGCGATGCCGGGGTGGTCGGGGGCGTTGTCCGCGGCGGCGCGCA
>DATJBR010000372.1:0-9019 GCA_035515255.1 Lysobacter sp.
TAAGGTGGCCCGCCACTTGCCGCACACTCCGTGCGCGGTGTAGTGAACGACGGCCATCGTCGCTGTCGACAACTCAGTTGGGGATCCGATGTTCAAGAATCTGTTCATGACCAAGCCGATCGCACCGGCTGGACACGTCGATGCCGGCGAGCCTTTCGAGGGCAGCCTGGAAGGCGAGGCATCGCTCAAGCGCACTCTCGGCGCCACCCAACTGATGATGCTCGGCGTCGGTGCCGTCATCGGCGCGGGCATCTTCGTACTGACCGGTCAGGCCGCGGCGGAACACGCCGGCCCGGCGATCATGCTCAGCTTCGTGCTGGCCGGCATCGCCTGCGCATTCGCGGGCCTGTGCTACGCCGAGTTCGCGGCGATGCTGCCGGTTTCGGGCAGCGCCTATTCGTACTCGTACGCCACCCTGGGCGAAGGCGTTGCCTGGTTCATCGGCTGGTGTCTGGTGCTCGAATACCTGTTCGCCGCCTCCACGGTTGCCGTCGGCTGGTCGGGCTATCTCAACGCGTTCCTGACCAACTTCGACATGGCCTTGCCGGCCCACCTGGCCAGTGCGCCCTTCACGGTGGTGGATGGCTCGCTGGTGCGCAGCGGCACCCTCATCAACCTGCCGGCGGTGCTCATCATCGCCGCCCTCAGCGCGGTGGGTTATGTCGGCATCAGCCAGTCGGCGATCGTCAACTCGGTCATCGTCGCGGTCAAGGTCGTCGCGATCCTGATGTTCATCGCCTTTGCGGCCAAGTACATCGATGTCGCCAACTGGCAGCCGTTCATTCCCGAAAACGAAGGCCCCGGAAAGTTCGGCGCCAGCGGCGTGGTCCGGGCGGCGGCGATCGTGTTCTTCGCCTACATCGGCTTCGATGCCGTTTCCACCGCCGCCGGTGAAGCCAAGAACCCGCAACGCGACATGCCGATCGGCATCCTGGGTTCGCTGGTGATCTGCACGATCCTGTACATCGTGGTGAGCGCGGTACTGACGGGCATCATGCCGTTCCAGCTGCTCAACACCCCCGAGCCGGTGTCCACGGCGCTGGACAACTATCCGCAGCTGCACTGGTTGCAGACCGTCGTGCAGGTCGCCGCAATCGCCGGCCTGTCCTCGGTGATCCTGGTGATGCTGATGGGACAGCCGCGCATTTTCTACACGATGTCCCGCGACGGCCTGCTGCCGAAGATCTTCGGCAAGGTGCACCCCAAGTACCACACCCCCCACGTGAGCACCGTGCTGGTCGGCATCGTCGCCGCCGGGCTGGCCGGTTTCCTGCCGATCAACCTGCTCGGTGAAATGGTTTCCATGGGCACACTGCTGGCGTTCTCGACGGTCTGCGCCGGCGTGTTGATCCTGCGCTATACCCGCCCCGAGCTGCCGCGGCCGTTCCGGGTGCCACTGGCAATCATCATCTGCCCGCTGGGCGTGATCTTCTGCATGTACCTGTTCATCCAGCCGTTCTCCGAGCACTGGGATCTGCTGCTGAGCTGGATCGGGATCGGCGTGCTGATCTACGCCGGCTACGGCTACCGCCACAGCAAGCTGCGCAAGAAGTCATAAGGGCGTGTCCGTGAGCGTCCGCAAGATCGGCCCGGTGCTGGCCACCTTCATGGTGGCCAACAACATGATCGGCTCGGGGTTCTTCCTGCTGCCGGCAACCCTCGCCCGCTCCGGCGCGATCACGGCGATCAGCTGGTTGCTGGCCACCGCGCTGGCGCTGATGCTGGGCGGCGCGTTCGCCCGGCTGGCGCGCGACTACCCCCACCTGGAGTCCTCCGACGACTACGTGCGCCCCGCGCTGGGGCGCGATGTCAGCTTCCTGGCGACCACGCTGTACTGGGTCTCCTCATGGATCGGCAACAACGCGATCGCGGTGGCCGCATTCGGCTACCTGGTCACCCTGCTGCCGCTGGACGGTGCCAATCCGCAGGTCCAGGTCGCCGGCCAGATCGGCCTGATCTGGCTGATGTTCGCGCTCAACCTGCTCGGTCCGCGTCCGGTCGCACGGTTCGAATCGTTCTGCGTGGTGTTCGGACTCGCGCCGGTCGCCGCGGTGCTCATGTTCGGCTGGGGCAGCTTCGACCAGGGCATCTACGACGCCGGCTGGAACGTCACCGGCAAAAGCAACGGTTCGGTGGTGTTCGGCGCGCTGGCACCGATCTTCTGGGCCTTCGTCGGCCTGGAAACCGGCGCGATGGTCGCCGGCGTGGTGCGTGATCCCAAACGCAACGTGCCACGCGCGACCCTGGCCGGCATCACCATCGCCGGCGTGGTCTACCTGATCTCCTCGGTCCTGGTGATGGGTATCGTCCCCGCGGCCGACCTGGCCGAATCCAGCGCACCGTTCGCACTGGTCGCCGCCAAGATCTTCGGGCCCTGGGCCGCGATCGCCATTGCCGCCGCCGCCGCGCTGAAGGCCACCGGCACCCTGGGCGGCTGGATGCTGGTGACCGGCGAATCCGGCGCGCGCGCCGCCCAGCGCGGATTCCTGCCGGGCATCTTCGGGCGCATGAACCGCAACGGCGCTGCCGGCTGGGGCCTGTTGATCGTGTGCATCTCGATGAGCGCGATCGCCTTCTTCACCTTGTCGCCGGATGTCTCATCGCAGTTCGAGATCATCATCGAAATGGTGGTGATGCTGGTCGTGCTCGCGTATGCCGCCGCCGGTTTGAGCCTGGTGGTCGGCACCCGCGAGCGACGACCGCGCGGCAGCGATCGCCTGCTCGGCGTGGGCGCGCTGGTCGCCTGTGCGCTGTTGCTGGCCTCGTCGTCGCTGACGATGCTGGCAGGCGCATCGGTGGTCGCCCTGTTCGCCTGGATCCTGTACAGGGTATTCGGGCCCAGGGCCGTCGTCGCCACCTGACGAACAGGAGGCCGTCGGCCAAAGCGCTGGCCGCGGCCTCCCGCGTTGCTAAACTCACGGGCATGACTACTGCCCTGCCCTACGACATCCAACAGCTGAAGCACTGCGCCGGCGAGATCGTCCTCAACGTGCACGAACTGGCGGCGGCCGGCTGGACCCCCGCCACCAGCAGCAACTTCTCCCGCCGGATCGACCAGCACCACGTCGCGATCACCGTATCGGGCGGCGACAAGGGACGACTGACCGAGAACGACATCATGGTGGTCGACCTCGATGGCCAGCCGGTCGCGACCGATCACCGCCCGTCCGCGGAAACCCTGCTGCACACCCAGCTCTACAAGCGCTTCGCGGAAATCGGCTGTGTGCTCCATACCCACTCGCAGAACCAGACCGTGGCGTCGCGCCTGTACGCCGGCGCCGGCCACGTCCGGCTGGAAGGCTACGAGATGCTGAAGGCGCTCAGCGGCAACACCACCCACGAGACCGCACTGGAATTGCCCGTGCTCCCCAACAGCCAGGACATGCGCACCCTGGCTGCGCAGGTGGATGCCCTGCTGGACCGCCAATGCATGTGGGGCTACCTGATCGACGGCCACGGCCTGTATGCGTGGGGACGCGACATGGCCGAAGCCCGCCGTCATCTGGAGGCGCTGGATTTCCTGCTGGGATGCGAACTTGAACTGAGGAAGCTGCAACGATGAGCCGTCTGCGTATTTTTTCCGACACCGACCCGGCCACCGCGTTGTTGACCACCAGCGACCACACCGCGATCGCCCGCGAACTGGCGACCATCGGCGTCGCCTTCGAGCAATGGGAAGCCAACCAGCCGGTCACTCCTGGCGATCCGCCGGAAAAGATCCTGCAGGCCTACCGCGCCGACATCGACCGGCTGGTGGAGCAGCACGGCTTCCAGAGCGTCGACGTGGCCAGCGTCGGTGCCGACAACCCCAAGCGCGCGGAAATCCGCAAGACTTTCCTTGACGAGCATTTCCACAAGGAGGACGAGGTGCGCTTCTTCGTCGCCGGCTCCGGACTGTTCACCCTGCACGTGGGCGACCGGGTCTTCGAGGTGCTGTGCGAACAGGGCGACCTGATCTCGGTACCCGACGGCACCACCCACTGGTTCGACATGGGCGCGGAACCGGACTTCATCGCGATCCGCTTCTTCAAGCAGCCTGACGGCTGGATCGGCCATTTCACCGGCACCGACATCGCGCAGCGGTTCCCGCGCCACGAACCCGGTGACGCCCGATGAACGCTCCGACGAGAGCCATCCTCACCGACATCGAAGGCACCGCCAGCAGCATCTCGTTCGTCAAGGATGTGCTGTTTCCGTATGCGCGGCGGGCGTTGCCCGGTTTCGTGAAGGCACGCGGCCACGAGCCGGCGGTGCGCAAATGGCTGGACATGGTCGCCACCGAGATGGGCGGCATGTGCCAGGACGCGATGATCGCCGAGGTGATGCAGGGCTGGATCGACGAGGACCGCAAGCACACCGCGCTCAAGGCGCTGCAGGGCATGATCTGGGCCGACGGCTACCGGTCCACCGATTTCACCGCCCACATCTATCCCGACGCGGCCGAGGCGCTGCGTCAGTGGCACGCCACCGGCCTGCCGCTGTACGTGTACTCCTCAGGCAGCGTGCCGGCGCAGCGGCTGTTCTTCGGCCACAGCGATGCCGGCGACCTGAGCGGCCTGTTCTCGGGCTGGTTCGATACCGAGATCGGCGACAAGCGCGAGGCCGACAGTTACCGCAGGATCGCCGAATCGATCGGCCTGCCCGCCGCGGACATCCTGTTCCTGTCCGACGTGGTCGCCGAGCTGGATGCCGCCCGCGAAGCCGGCATGGCCACCGTGCTGATCGACCGCATCGAGGACTATCCACAGCCGCGCAATGTCGAACAATCCAACGGCCACCGTCGCCTCGAATCGTTCAGCGCCATCATGCCGACGGCCTGAGCCGGCGGACGAAGCACCTGCCGACACTGCCAGACCCGACGTCTTCACCGCCGCTCCTACCGGCACGACCACTCGGGTTGCCGTAGGAGCGGCTTCAGCCGCGATCTGACCGTCACCACCAAGGCGAGAAAGACTGACACCGTTACCGGATCGATCACCGGAATCGATACGTCGTTATCGCATCGCTCTCCGCGCGTTCGCGGCTGAAGCCACTCCTACGACATCGAAGGAAGCCCCATGGGACAGAGCACCGTCGACCGGGTGTTGTAGGAGCGACGTGAGTCGCGACCTGTGCATCACCACCAACGCGAGGGAAGGCCGCCGGCGTTACCGGATCGACCACCGGAATCGGTGCGTCGTCAGCGCATCATTCCCTGTGCATTCGCGACTGACGTCGCTCCTACCTGGCATGCGGCGGGGTGCTCGGCACGCCAACCAGCTACTCGGCGGCATCCTGCAGCCTGTAGCGGGTTTCAGCCCGCTGCTCGCCCAGCCACGGGTCGAACACGCGGACTTCGACTTGATGCCCGCCGGTCGGCAGGTCGGTCGGCAGCGCGCCACGCCACAGATGCCGGCTGGGCTTGGCTTCCGGGGAGCGGTCGAAGCCGCGCAATACCGTGGCTTCGTCATCGCGGACGTTCTCGGCCAGCAGGTCCGGGTCGGCCTGTTCAACACGTCGCATTGGCTTCCAGTCACCTTCATCGATGCGGTATTCGACCCGGCTGTCGTCCATGCCCATGAACACGTTGGCGTAAATGCCCCACGCCGGGTACGCGCCGCGACGCAGCACCTTCGGGGCATGGAGGAACATCGCGCTGGTACGCGCCGGATCATCGGACGCCAGTCGCGCCGGATGCCAGCTCAACGCGTACCCACCACCCTGCCCGACCTTCAGCCGGGCATAACCGTTGGGTGTGCCGTCGGCCATGGTTGCATCGGGAATGCCTTCGGCATCCTTCAGCCCGGACCAGAACGCGCCGCAGGCGGCACCCACGTTGTACTCATGCAGCGGCTGGCGGCCATGCCAGCCGTCGGCCGGACCATGATGGACGTGCTGCTGCACGTGGCCGTGGCCGGTGAGCAGAAGCACGTTCGGAAAATGCTGCAGCAGAGCGAACAAGCGCTCGCGATCGGCGGCACGAAAAGTTTCCGTGCCAGGCGTCGACGACATATCGAAGAACGGGATGTGCGCGCCGATCACCAGCAGCCCGCTTTTTTCCACGGTCGGCAGGTAGGCCTGGAGGAACGCGAACTGCTCCTCACGCAGGCCGCCGATGTAGCCGGGCTTCTGCCCCGGCCGGTGGATCACGTCGTCGAGCATCACGAACGTCGCGCCGGGTTCTTCCCAGGCCAGCGTGTCCGGGCCGAAGGTGCGGCGGAAGGTCAGCAGCGAATCCTCGTCGCGGGCCGCGTCCAGATCCATGTCGTGATTGCCCGCCGCATGCAGCCACGGCACGCCGAGCGAGGCGGTGCGGGCGTTGATCGCCGGGTACAGGGACAGGTCGTCGTCGACGATGTCGCCCAGGCTCAGGCCGAGCTGCGCTGCGGGTCGGCCCGGCGTGCTTTCACGGATCGAGGCGATGATGTCGCGGGCGTAATAGTCCACGTCGGCCGCCGACTTCACCTGCGGATCGGCCAGCACCAGGACCTCCAGGTCGCCAGGCGCCGGATGCGTCTCCTGCAATGCCACGTCCATCTGCAATCCGGTCTGCCGGGGAATGCCGGCATAGGCCAGTGCCGGCGAACCGTCGGGAAAATAGTGCTGCCAGAACGCAGGCAGCCCGTCATCACGCCGGGCAAACGCGTGCCCGGCCGGCTTGATCGCGAACACGGTGTCACCGGGCCTGACCGGGATCGAATACCGGCCATCGGCACGGCTCCATACGATGTCGCGGCCGTTGGAGAGTTTGATGCCCGCCATTCCAGCCTCGCCGGGGTCACGGGCACCGTTGCCGTTGCCATCGGCAAACACCGTCCCGGTGATGAAAGTGTCCGCTTCCGCGGCTGCCGGCATGGCAAGCAACAACAGCGTGGCGAACAACAACGTACGTGACACAGACATGGCGGTTTCCGGCTGACTCGATCCGGAAAGCCTAGCAGCCGGGCCGGCCGGTTACGGCCGAAAAGCCGGCTCGCGCGACCGCCAGCCAGCCCGCCAGAAAGGCGATGCCGTCTACACTCGCTGCTTCCCTGCCATTGGATACACTCGGCCAGAAAGCTTCTGGGCGGTGCCGGGTTCGCAGTTTTGAGTCGCGGTGCGGGATTCGCGGGGACGCACGATGGAATGGAAGCGCTTGAGGGTCTGCAGCGCGCTGCTGCTCTGGCTGGCCTTCACCGGCCAATGGGCGCAAGCCATGCCTGCCAGTTTCGAGCCCGTCAGCCCCGCACCCGCCGGCGCCACCTCGACCCCGCTCGAACTGGATGCCCAGATCTCGCGTCTGGAGCTGACACCGCACATCGGCTATTACCACGATGCAGCGGGCCGGGACGACTTGCCGGAAGCGATGGCGATGCTGCGCGCGGGGCGTTTTGCGCCCTTGCCGGATGGCAATACGGCGTTTGGATTCCAGCCGGGGGCGTACTGGTTCCACGCGCGGGTCATCAACCGCAATCCGCGCGAACCACGCTGGCTGCTGGTGCAGAAATACGCGCTCAGCGACCATATCGACGTCCATGCCGTCCATGCCGACGGGCGCGTGGAAAGCCACGTCGGCGGCGATGCGCTGCCGTTCGATGCGCGCAGCATCCGCTATCGGTTGCCGAACTTCTGGGTCCGCCTGCCCGTGGGCGAACCCGTCGACCTGATGGTGCGGGTGAGCAGCCAGAGCTCAATGCAGGTACCGCTGTGGCTGTACACGCCGGCGGCCTTTGCCGAGGTGTCGCGCGACGCCCAGTTCGGTATCGGCCTCTATTACGGCATCCTGCTGGCACTGTTCTTCTACAACCTGGTGCTGTGGTTGCGCCTGCGCGACCCGAGCTATTTCTGGTACCTGCTGCACCTGTCCGCATTCGGGCTGGTGCTGTTCACCCTCAACGGGCTGGGCTTCGAATACCTGTGGTCGAACTCGCCGTGGCTGGCCGACAAGTCCGTGCCTGTGTTGATCTGCCTGGCCCAAGTGGGCATGCAGCAGTTCGCACGGAGTTTCCTGGAGTTGCACCAGCGCTGGCGGTTCGGCGACCGGGTGGGACTGGCGATGATCGGGTTCTTCATTGTGCTGGGCATCGCCGCGCTGTGGCTGCCTTACCGCATTTCCACGCCGATCGCGTCGGCCTCGGTGTTCGTCAGCATCGGCTGGATCGCGGTGGAGGCGGTGGTGGTGATGCTGCGCGGCTACAAGCCGGCGCAGATCTTCCTGCTGGCCTGGGCCATGCTTCTGCTGGGCACCGGCATGTTCGCCGCCATCGCATTCGGCCTGCTGCCGAAAAACTTCATCACCGAATATGGCGTGCAGATCGGATCGGCCAGCGAGATGCTGCTGCTGTCGATCGCATTGGGCTACCGCTATGCGGCCCTGCGCAGCGAAAACGAGCAGATCGTCCGTGTCGCCAAGCTGGAGCTTGAGCAGACGGTCGAACGACGCACGGCCGAGTTGCGCAATGCGCTCAGCCAACTCGGCGACGCGCATGCACGACTGCGCGAGAGCAGCCAGCGCGACAGCCTCACCGGACTGCACACGCGGGCGCATTTCATCGAACGGTTCGCGCAGTTGATGGTGCAATCGCACAGCCAGAACCAGCCGCTGTCGCTGCTGATGATCGACCTGGACCACTTCAAGCAGATCAACGACTGCCACGGACACCTGGTCGGTGACGACTGCCTGCGATGGGCCGCGCACACGATCGGCCAGACGCTGCGCGCACATGGCGCGTTGCTGGCCAGGTTCGGGGGCGAGGAATTCGTGGTCGGCCTGCCCGGCCTGGATCGCCAAGCGGCCATCCTCGTTGCCGAAGACCTGCGCCAGCACCTGCACGACACCCCCTGCGTGAGCGGCGACACGCAGATTCCGCTGTCCGCCAGCATCGGTGTCCACCAGCTCCAGCTGGATGGCAACAAGAATGTCTCCACCGCCCTGCGGCATGCCGACGAAGCGCTTTACCAAGCCAAGGCCGACGGCCGGGATTGCGTGCGCTGGTACTCCGACCAGCCGCTGGCGGCACGGTAACCCGCGCCGCCAGGACGACTGTCAGGCCGTGCGTGC
>DATJBR010000373.1:0-7596 GCA_035515255.1 Lysobacter sp.
CCGCAACTGGAGCTGTTCCTGGACGCGGCCAACGCGATGGTGTTTGCCGATGGTGATGTGTCGCTGTTCGAGTATTGCCTGGGCCGGCTGCTGACCGTGCAGCTACGCGAGTCGCTCGACCCTTCGCGTTATGCCCGCATCGGACGGGTGAAGCCGGGCAAGCTGAAAACCGAAATAGCGGTGCTGCTGGCGGTCGTCGCCCAGGCCGGACATGCCGATCCAACTTTGGCGCGACATGCGTATCTGGCCGGACTGCAGCGGATCCTGCCGCACGACAGCGTTGCGTACGCGCCTCCGACGACAGGCGTGCTCGCGCTTGAGGACGGCTGGGTGCCGCTGGATGCACTGGATCCGCTGGCCAAGCGGCTGCTGGTGGAGGCGATCACGATTGCGATCGGCCATGACGGTCGGGTGACCGTGGCGGAGGCCGAGTTGCTGCGTACGATCTGCGGCGTGTTGCATTGCCCGCTGCCGCCGATGCTGGGCCACGCGTGAACCTGTCTGTATGAGCCCCCTCCGCCTGACCAGACCGGTGCGGTCCCTCCGCGCATGAATCAGCCCCACGGCTCCGGCCGCCTGCATCGCCTGCGCGTCGAGCTCGCCGATTCGCCCCCGCTGTGGTGGGCGTTGCTGTATTTCTTCAGCCTGCTGTGCGGCTACTACGTGTTGCGTCCGGTACGCGACGCGATGGGAGCCTCCGGCGACGCCGCCACGGTGTTCCCGCGCTGGCTGGTGGACTGGAGCGCCGGCGCGGGGATCGCGCTGGGCGACTACACCCTGCAGATCCTGTTCAGTGTCGTGTTCGTTGCGATGGTGGTGCTGCAGCCGGTGTACGGCGCACTGGTAGCGCGGTTTCCACGAAGGGTGTTCCTGCCACTGGTGTACCTGGTGTTCATTGCCTGCCTGCTGGGGTTCTACTGGCTGTTCGATACCGGGGTGTCGGGACGCGGCGCCGCGTTCTACATCTGGGTTGCGGTGTTCAACATGTTCGCGGTGACAGTGTTCTGGAGCTTCATGGCCGACGTGTTCGACAACGAGCACGCCAAGCGGGTGTACGGCTATATCGGCGCAGGTGGCACAATCGGCGCGCTGGTCGGGCCGGCGATCACCCGGGCACTGGTCGGCCCGCTGGGAGTGGCCAACCTGCTGCTGGTCTCGACCGGCTTCATGGCCGTGTGCCTGCTGTGCATCATCAAGTTGCGGCCGTGGGCGATCCGGCGCGAACAGTTGCATGGCCAGACCGACGGCGAGCAGGCGATGGGGGGCTCGGTGCTGGCTGGCCTGAAGCTGGTCTGGCAGCGGCCGCTGTTGCGCGCGATGGCGATCACCCTGTTCTTCGGTGTCGGCGTGGGCACCTTGCTGTACAACGAGCAGGCCGCGATCGTGCGCGAGTTCTATCCCGGCGCCGAAGCCGGTACCCGCTATTACGCGACCGTCGACTGGGCCGTGAATGGGCTGACGCTGCTGATCCAGCTGTTGCTCACGCGCTGGCTGCTGCGCCGCTACGGAGTCGCACCCGCGCTGCTCGGGCCGGCAATCGCCATCCTGCTGGGCTACTGCCTGCTCACCGCTTCGCCGTTGCCGGTGATGGTGGCGATCGTGCAGGTGATCCTGCGCGGCGGTGAGTTCTCGCTGGCCAAGCCCGGCCGGGAAACCCTGTACACCCGCGTCGACCGCGAGTCACGCTACAAGGCCAAGGCGGTGATCGACACGGCCGTGTATCGCGCCGGCGACCTGACCTTCGTGTGGGTGCACAAGCTGGTGGCGGTGCTGGGATCGACCGCGGTGTTTGCGACCGGCATCGGCGTCGCGCTGGGAATGACGGTGGGTGCATGGCAGGTGGTGCGCGCGCAACGCGAGTTGCCCGAGGAGGACACTCAGCGGAACTGCGCGGATCGTAATGCCGACTGATCGGGGCGCTTGATGGGGCCGTTTAATCGAGCCGTCTAATCAATCAGCGGCAGCGCGAACAACCCCGCGCCCAGTACGAACAATGCGGTCAGCACATGCACCGTCGGCCGGTTGATCCGCAGGAAGACGAACTGCTCGACCGTGCGCCCGACCCAGAACAGCGACATGCCGGCCAGCACCGCCTGGCCCAGTGGGCTGCCATCGAGTTCATCGGTGAAGCAGAAACACAAGGCGGCCATGCCGAGGAAGACATAAATCAGGCGCAGATTGAGGATCTGCACGATCGCCCGGTCCACGGCGGTGGCCGCAGCAAGGCTTTTGCGCCAGCGGAACAACCGCCAGAACGCCATGTGGAATGCGGCGAAGCCCAGGCTGTGGATGCCGCCAAGTTGGATCAAAGTGACCGACGTCATTTTGGTGCCTCGCTGCTGCTGGATAGCGAGCCCGGAAAAGACGACGGCGGACTTGTTGATCCGCCGTCGCCCGAATGTCCGCGCGGCGGACTGGCCTACGCGATCGCGTTGTCCCGCCGCTCGGATACCACATTGTGGTAACCAGCCGAGCGCAGCTCTTCGGTATCGAAGTCATCCACGCTGATCGTGTCGATGGTCATCTCGCGCAGCGCTTCCAGCTGGCCACGCTCGTCGGCGGTGATCCAGCCCTCGCGCACGCCTTCGTCGAGTTGCTCGGCAAACGTCAGCGCCTCGATGTCGCTGTTTTTCAGCGCCTTCAGGAACTTTCGCTCCACCGGCTCGGCGAGCACCACCGCTGGCAGGTAGCTGTTGATGCGGCCGGCGGGATTGTTTTTCGTCGGGGTGAGGAAAATGCCTTCCGCGAGCCGGTCACGCGCCTCGTTCGGCGTCATCAGCAGCGATGCAGCGCGGCGGCTGAGGCGGTCGCCCGGCGGCGTGGCGCGGCGGCCGAGCGGGAAGATCAACATCCACAGCAGCCAGCCGACCGGCCGTACCGGGAAGTTGCGCAACGCATCCGACAGCGCCAGCTCGATCTTATGCACGGCGTTGAGGATCGACCACGCCAGCAACGGCTGGTCGGCTTCCGGGCGGCCCTGGTCTTCGTAACGCTTGAGCAGCGCGCTGGCGATATAGAGCTGGCTGAGCACGTCGCCCAGGCGTCCGGACAGGGACTCCTTGAACTTCAGCTTGCCGCCCAGCAACAGCATCGAGGTGTCCGCACACAGCGCCAGCGCGGACGAGTAGCGGTTGAGCTTGCGGTAGTAGCGGCGCGTATACGCATCGCCGGGCGCCTTGCCGATGTTGGCGCCGGTCAACCCGAACCACAGCGAACGCACGGCATTGGAAATGGCGAAACCGATGTGGCCGAACAGGTTGCGGTCGAACTCGCGCACGCGCTCGGGACCGTCGGGCAGCATCGCCGCCTTCATCTCCTTGAGCACCCACGGGTGGCACAGGATCGCGCCCTGGCCGAAGATCATCAGCGAGCGCGTCATGATGTTGGCGCCCTCGACCGTGATCGCGATCGGCGCGGCCTGCCACGAGCGGCCAAGGTAGTTTTTCGGCCCCAGGATGATGCCCTTGCCGCCGTGGATATCCATCGCGTCCTGCGCGACCTGGCGGCCCAGCTCGGTGCAGTGGTACTTGGCGATCGTCGACGGCACCGCCTGATTCTCACCCCGCGCCACCGCCGCGGCGGTCGACTCCGACAGCGCGCTGATCGTGTACGCATTGCCGGCGATGCGCGCGAGCGCTTCCTGCACGCCCTCGAAGCGCCCGATCGACAGCCCGAACTGTTTGCGGATGCGCGCGTACGCGCCGGTCACCACCGCGCCCATCTTGCCGCCGCCACTGGCAGTGGAAGGCAGCGTGATGGAACGGCCGATCGACAGCACCTCGACCAGCATCTGCCAGCCCTTGCCGGCCTGCGCCTCGCCGCCGATCAACTGGCTCAGCGGGATGAACACTTCGTGGCCGTGCAGCGGGCCGTTCTGGAACGGGCTGTTGAGCGGGAAGTGGCGACGGCCGATATCGACCCCGGGGGTGTCGCGCGGCAACAGCGCCAGGCTGATGCCGATGTCGCGCTGGTCACCCAGGATGCCGTCCGGGTCATACATGCGGAACGCCATGCCGATCAGCGTCGCGACCGGGGCCAGGGTGATGTAGCGTTTGTCGAAGGTCAGTTTGACGCCGACCACGTTCGCACCGTTCCAGTTGCCCATGCAGACGATGCCGAAGTCGGGAATCGAGGTCGCATCCGAGCCGGCCCATGGACCGGTCAGGGCGAAGCACGGGACCTCACGGCCATCGGCCAGGCGCGGCAGGTAATGGTCCTTCTGCTCCTCGGTGCCGTAATGCAGCAGCAGTTCGGCCGGACCGAGCGAGTTGGGCACGCCGACAGTCGAGCTGACCACCGAGGAGATCGACGCCAGCTTCTGGATCACCTTGTGGTTGGCCAGCGCGGAAAAGCCCAGCCCGCCGTATTCCTTCGGCACGATCATGCCGAAGAACTTGTTCTTCTTGATGAACTCCCACAACTCTGGCGGCAGGTCGGCGCGCACGTGGGTGATGTCCCAATCGTTGGTCATCGCGCACAGCTCTTCGCAGGGTCCATCCAGGAACGCCTGCTCCTCCCCGGTCAGCACGGGAGCGGGCTGGTCGAGCAGCACCTTCCAGTCCGGTTTGCCGGAGAACAGCTGCCCCTCGAAACCGACCGTGCCGGCTTCCAGCGCGACCCGTTCGGTCTCGCTCAGCGGCGGCAGGATCCTGGTGTAGAACCCGAGCAACGGCTTGGTGATCAACGGCAGGCGGATTTGCGGGAGCAGCAGCGGCACCGCGATCACTGCCGTGATGACAGCCGCCACGATGACGGCTGTGGCATTCGCATCGAGCAGCCAGCACGCCATCAGTGCCGCGGCCGTCAAAGCGATCCAGGTCGGCAGTCGCAGGCGGTGATAGGCGGCAATGCCGGCGATCAGCAGGAAGACGAGAAAGGGGACGGCGATACTCATGATGACGCTCCAGCGGAGGTGCGGCGGAAAGGCGACAGGTGGATCACGCGGTGATTGCATCGGGGCAGGACGATCCGCCTGCCTGGCCTGGCTTCCCCGCCTGGTCGTTGGCCATGTGATCACAGCAATAACATACGCTTGAGTATGTTCAAGTTGTTGGCAGCGTGTCAATCCGGTATGGCGAGGGCCTGGGAGTGATCGCAGGGGCTTGCATACGGCTCCCGTCGGTGGCGTACGGTTGCTACACTCGGTGCCTATGACTGCAACCACCTTATCCGCCAGCAAATCCTCTGCCAGCAAATCCGAGCGCGTCGGCCGCCTCAGCGCAGACGATTGGGCGCAAGCGGCCATCGACCTCATCGCCGAGCAGGGCGTCTCAGCCGTTGCCGTTGAACCGCTCGCGCGCCGTCTGGGCGTCACCAAGGGCAGCTTCTACTGGCACTTTCCCTCCCGCGATGCGCTGCTGGTCGCGGCGCTGGAGCGTTGGGAAAAGATGGAGCAGGAAACCGTGTTCGGCCAGCTTGAGGCCGTGGCCGATCCGCGCGAGCGCCTGCGCGCGCTGTTTTCGATGGTCGCCCACGAGTACAAGGCGCACATCATCTATTCCGAACTGCTCAAGGCACTGGACCATCCGGCGGTGCAGCCGGTGATCGGCCGAGTGTCCGAGCGCCGGCTCGAGTACCTGACCGCTTCGTTCCGCCAGGCCGGCCTGGGGCGCGATGACGCCCGGAACCGCGCGCGGCTGGCCTACGCGGCGTATGTCGGCTTCCTGCAGCTGAACCTGCAACTGAAGCAGACGCGTCTGCAGCACGACGAGTTCGAGGCCTACGTCGACCACATGATGGAGACGTTGATCCCTCCGCCCGGCCCCGGTTTCGGTTCCTGATTCACAGCGGCCCTGATCCGAACTGACCTGGCCGAACTGACCGAGCTCAACTGAACGATCCCCGATCCGACAAGCCCTTTCAGGAGGCGCCTCTTTTCGATGGGCGTTTCCGTACTCGAAACCCTTACTGGCTGGAGGCCCATGCCGTGAACACGCAACCCAATGACCTGTCCGTGCCCGCGGGCAGCAAACTCGAAGCCCTGAACGACTGGGTCGCGCAGGTCGCCGCGCTGACCCGCCCCGACAGGATCCAGTGGTGCGACGGCAGCGATGCGGAAAGCGACGCGCTCAATGCCCTGATGCAGGCCGACGGCACCCTGATCAAGCTCAACGACAAGACCCATCCTGGTTGCTGGCTGCATCGCTCCGATCCCGACGATGTGGCCCGTGTCGAGCACCTGACCTTCGTGTGCACCAGCGAGCAGGATGACGCCGGCCCGAACAACCACTGGATGTCGCCCGTCGACGGCCACGCCAAGGTCGATGCCTTGTTCGAGGGCTGCATGGAAGGGCGCACGATGTACGTCATTCCGTACTGCATGGGCCCGATCGATTCCCCGTTGTCGCGTTGCGGCGTGGAGATCACCGACAGCGCCTACGTGGTGGCCAACATGCGGATCATGACCCGCATGGGTGCGCCGGCACTGGAGCGGATCGAGCGCGAGGGTGAGCGAGCCGCTCGCGGCGAGCGGACGGACACGTTCGTCAAGGGCCTGCATTCCACCGGCGAGCTCGACCCGAACCGCCGCTTCATCATGCATTTCCCCGAAGAGCTGACGATCAAGTCGTACGGCTCGGGCTATGGCGGCAACGCGCTGCTGGGCAAGAAATGCCACGCCTTGCGCATTGCCAGCCATCAGGCGAAATCCGAAGGCTGGCTGGCCGAGCACATGCTCATCCTCGGTCTGGAAAATCCGCAGGGCGAAACCCATTACATCGCCGCCGCGTTCCCGTCGGCCTGTGGCAAGACCAACCTGGCGATGCTGATTCCGCCGCAGGGCTACCGCAAGGATGGCTGGAAGATCACCACCGTCGGCGACGACATCTGCTGGATGCGCCCGGGCGTGGATGGTCGCCTGTATGCGATCAATCCCGAGGCCGGCTTCTTCGGCGTCGCCCCGGGCACGTCGAAGCAGTCCAACCCCAACGCGCTGGCCTCGATCCAGTCGAACACCATCTTCACCAACGTCGGCGTCACCGCGGACAACCAGCCGTGGTGGGAAGGCCTGGGCGAAGGCGAGCCGGTGACCGATTGGCGCGGCGAGCCGTTTGATGTCGGCAAGCGCCCGGCCGCGCATCCCAATTCGCGCTTTACCGTGTCCGCCCGGCAGTGCCCGAGCTACTCGCCGGAGAGCGAAAATTCGGCCGGTGTGCCGATCTCCGCGATAGTGTTCGGCGGTCGCCGTGCTTCGCTGGTGCCGCTGGTGTTCGAGGCGCGCGACTGGACCCACGGTGTCTTGGTTGGGGCCGCGATGGGCTCGGAAACCACCGCCGCGGCGACCGGCGCGGTCGGCGTGATGCGCCGTGATCCGATGGCGATGAAGCCGTTCTGCGGCTACAACTTCGCCGACTACTTCAGCCACTGGCTGTCGTTCGACAACGGCGTCAACAAGCTGCCGAAGATCTTCCACGTCAACTGGTTCCGCAAGGGCGACGACGGCAGGTTCCTGTGGCCCGGCTTCGGCGACAACCTGCGCGTGCTGGAGTGGATGATCGGCCGGGTCGACGGCAAGGCGGACGCGGTGGAGACGCCGATCGGCCACCTGCCGACCCTTGCCGACCTCAACCTGGAAGGCATCGAGCTGGACGAGGAAGC
>DATJBR010000374.1:0-1815 GCA_035515255.1 Lysobacter sp.
GGCGCGAACTGGTTCGGCGATGTCGCCGATCCCCGCCCGCAGATGCGCCGCTTCCCCGGAAAGGTGCTGGTGCTCCAGGGGCAGTGCGACTTCGTGCCTTACGCCGAAGCCTACGAGTACGTGGACCTGTTCCCCGACGCGCGTTACCGGTTCGTCGCCGGCGCCGGACACATCCTGTGGTGGGAGCGGCCGGATGCGTATGCGCGATCCATCGAGGCCTTCCTAGCCGAGGGGGGCGGAGATCCTCCGTAGCGTCTTGACCAGCATGAATCGCCCCGCTTCAGCGGAACTCGAACAATTCGTGCCGCAACCGGTCTTCCGCCACGCCGGTTTCCCGCATCAGCTGGCGCACCTGGTCCAGCAGGCCCTTGGGGCCGCAGAAGCTGATCTGCACCCCCGACGCTCCCGCCCGCTCGACCCGTTGCGCGAACTGCTGACGAAAGCCGGCTGACGACGGTCCCGTGGCGATGTCGATCAGTTCGACACCCCGCGCACGCGCCATCCCCGCCAGATCCACGGCGTCGGGAAGCTCGCGACCCGGCGTGAAGAAATGGAAGAAGGTCACGCCGTCCAACGCGGACGCGTCGGCATCGCGAAGCCAGGCAATGAACGGCGTCACGCCCACGCCACCGGCGATCCATATCTCCTTCCGTCCGGTGGGCCTGTGCTCGAACCGGCCGAACGGCGCATAGACCTGTGCCACCATCCCGGGCCTGGCATCCCTCACCAGCCGCTCCGTGTAATCGCCCAGCGAACGCACCATGAAGGCGATGCCGCCATCGGCGTCCCCCGCGCTGGCGATGGTGAAGGGATGCGGCTCGCGCAGGCCGTCGTGTCCGAAGGATACGAACGCGAACTGGCCGGGCAGGAACGGAATGCCCGGACCTTCGGGCACCAGCTGCAGGTGGACGGCACTGCCGTTGGCGGACACCGCGCGCAGGCGGTACCGCGCATGCCGCGAGAACAGGGGATACAGCAGCAGCTTGTAGGCCGCCCCCATCACGCCCAGCGACGACAGCACGGCCAGCCATGCGCCCGCCGCGCTGGCCAGCGCGATGGGCGACTTGAAGCTGGCCCAGTGCGCCACGACGATCAGGAACAGCGGACCGGACAGCTTGTGCCACCACCGCCAGGTCCGGTACGGGATCTTGCGGTTCAGCGCCAGCAGCACGATGAGCATCAGCGAGACGAAGCTGAGCTGCCGGACGAGCCGCGTCACCGGTCCTGGCAGCGGCAGGATGGCCGCTGTCTCCCATGCCGGAGAACCCGCCTTGAAGACCAGATGGACCGAGGCGAACACCAGCGCCCACACGCCCAGCCACTTATGCGTCTCATAGACGCGGTCCAGACCACCGAACAGCGACTCGACCGCCTTCCAGCGTGCCCCGAGGACGGCCGCAAGGGCCATCAGCGACACGGCGGCGACGCCCGAACCCAGGCTGAGCATCCCCGTGGTCGGCCAGGTGCTGCCGGGAACCGCCGAGGCCGTCAGCGCGAAGCTGGCCAACACCGCGGGAACAATCAGGGAATGCGAACCGAGGCGCATGACAGATCCGTCCAATCGAAAGGCCGGATCGAATGATACCGTCAGGCGTGCCGACGCGCGTTGATCGGGATCAATCTGGCGACCTGATTAGCCCCGACCGCAAAGACCTGGACGGCCAGTTGTTCGAGACCTTTGCCGACTGCCGCTGGTCGATCCGTGCCACGCCGGTGCAGGCCAACAGCCGCGACGACCTGCGCGAGCAGCTCACGGCCGTGGAAGCCGGCGGCGTGTTCTTCACCACCATCAACAAGTTCGCTCCCGAGCGTGGC
>DATJBR010000375.1:0-3306 GCA_035515255.1 Lysobacter sp.
CCGAACGCCCGCTGGCCGGGCACACCATCTACTGCATGGCCAAGGCCGCGCTGTTGATGGCCACCAAATCGCTGGCGATCGAATTGGGGCCGGACGTGCGCGTCAATGCGGTCTCACCGGGCGCGATCCTGTGGCCGCAGAATCCCGGCGAACACGCGATCGACGCCGCGGCGCAGGCGGAAAAACTGGCGCGCACTCCCCTGCGTCGCACCGGCACGCCGGCCGAGGTGGCCGAGGCGGTGCGCTGGCTGTTGCAGGACGCGAGTTACTGCACCGGCCAGGTGCTGTACCTGGACGGCGGACGGATGCTGGCGGGCTGAGGTCGCGCATGCGCCCTTGAGCGCGGTCGCTGCGCGCTCGCGGCTGACGCCGTTCCTTACGGTAACGATCAACCGCCACCACGCTCCTACAGTCGCTCCTACAAAGGAAGTCCAGTCGGACGACCGAAGCCTGCACACCTCCACAATCGCTCACCGACGGATCACTCCTCCGGCGGCAGCTCACCCCGGCGGCGGCGCTCATAGGCTTCCGCCTCGGCCCCGCCTTCGTCGTTGCGGATCTGCCTGCGCAGGAACAGGTGGATGCCCAGTGGCAGCAGTACCAGCAGGAAAATCGAGCCGCCAAGCGACAGCCAGCCCACGGGCTTGGTCAGCAGTTCAACCCAGATCGGATGCATCGCGCGCCTCCTTGTGGCGGTGTCGATACCACCATGTTGCCCGATCCCGCCGGACCGGGCTTGAGCAGGATCAAATTGGCGCGGGCACCTGCAATGGCACGGTTTCCAGCCGCGCATCGCGATCGGGATGCGCGGCCCAGCATTGCGCCAGGCTGCGGCCATCGCCGGGCACCACCACGTCGGGCGCGATGTCCGCCAGCGGACGCAAGACGAACGCGTGCTGCAGGTCCGGCCGCGGGATGCGCAGGTTGCCGGGGCCGACGAATTCACGGTCGTCGAACAGCACGATGTCGATGTCCAGCGTGCGGTCGCCGTAGCGCGGGCCACTGCGGTCGCGGCCGTGGGCGTCCTCCAGCGCGTGCAGCCAGTCGTGCAGTTCGACCGGGTCGAGGTCGGTCTCGATCACTGCCGCCGCGTTGAGGAAGTCATGACCGTCGAAGCCCACCGCACGGGTGCGGTATACCGGCGACAGCACCAGCGGTCCGAATCGCGCACGCAACTCGTCCACTGCCTCACGCAGATGGCGCTCGGCGTCCTGGTTGCTGCCCAAGCTCAGGTAGGCACGGCTCATGCGTCGGCTTCGACTCTGGTTTGGACTTCGGTTTCCGCAGGCGCGCTGCTGCCGGCGGACAGCCCGGCCAGCGCGGCCGCCACATCCGCGCCACCCGGGGCCTGGTACAGGTGCAGGCCGAACTCGGGCAGCATCGCGATCAGGTGGTCGAAGATGTCAGCCTGGATGCCCTCGTAAGGCACCCACGACACGGTGTCGGTGAAGCAGTACAGCTCCAGCGGCAGACCGGTCGGGCCGGGCGCGAGCTGGCGCACGATCTGGGTCATCTGCTGGTTGATGCCCGGATGCGCGCGCAGGTAATGGCTGACGTAGGCGCGGAAGGTGCCGATGTTGGTCACCCGGCGGGTGTTGACCGGGTCCTTGCCGGCCGACAGCAGGGTTGCGTTGTAGGCCTCCAGCTCGTGGCGCTTGTCGTCCAGGTAGCCGTCGATCAGGGCGATCCGGCGCAGGCGGGTGCGCTCGTCGGGCTCCAGGAAACGCACCGAGGACTGGTCGATCAGCAACGCACGCTTGATCCGCCGCCCGCCCGACTCCTGCATGCCGCGCCAGTTCTTGAAACTGTCGCTGATCAACCGGTAGGTCGGGATGGTGGTGACGGTCTTGTCCCAGTTCTGCACCTTGACCGTGTTCAGCGCCATGTCGATCACGTCGCCGTCGGCCTGCAGCGAGGGCATCTCGATCCAGTCGCCGACCCGCAGCATGTCGTTGCTGGTCAGCTGCACGCTGGCCACCAGCGACAGGATGGTGTCCTTGAACACCAGCATCAGCACCGCGCTCATCGCGCCGAAACCCGACAGCAGCAACAGCGGCGAGCGCTCGATCAGGGTCGCCACCATGACCACCAGCGCGAACACGAACACCACGATCTTGACCACCTGCAGGTAGCCCTTGATCGGCCGCTCGTTGGCCCGTCGGCTGTGCGCCACGTACAGGTCGTTGACCGCATCGAGCACGTTGCTGATCGCCAGCGCGATGGTCAGCGCGACGAACGCCAACGCCACGTTGCGCACCACCGCGACCACCCCGTCGGCCAGACCGTCGACCCCGCCGATACCTGCGGCGATGATCAGCGCCGGCACCATGTTGGCCAGCCGCGCCAGCACCCGGCGCGACATGACCGCGTCGTCCCACTTCATCGGCGAGGCCTTGACCAGCCCGCCGACCACCCGGATCAGCACCTGGCGGGTCAGCCAGTTCGCCACCCAGGCAAGCAGCAGCAGGCCGGCAATGCCGAGCATCGCGAACGCGTGGGGAATGGCAGCCAGCGGCTGCAACAACTCAAGATTGGCAAGAAAATTCATTGCTGCAGGGTAGCCGCCGAACGCTCGATCATCACCCCCACGGCGCGCGCGCCACGCACCGCGCCGGGCTTGCTGAGCTTCAGGCGGACATGCCGCACACCGAACTCCTCGAGGATGATCGCCGCCACCCGCTCGGCCAGCGTCTCCACCAGACCGAACCCGGATTCCGACACGTAGGCGATGATCCGCTTGCTGACCGCCTTGTAGTTGAGCGTGTCGCCGATCGCGTCGCTGGCGGCCGGGATGCGGTTGTCGAACGCCATCTCGATGTCGAATACCAGCGGCTGGCGGATCCGCCGCTCCCAGTCATAGATGCCGATCAGCGCATCGACCTGCAGACCCTCGATGAAAACCTTGTCCATTGCCATTCCGGTGCCTCGTTGATGGATGCCCTTCCACAGAGCCTTGCATTTGCGGGGGCGACGTCAGCCGCGACCTCCATATCGTTCCGGGTCGCGACTGACATCGCTCCTGCGGGAACCCCTCGATCAGACCGTCGGCAAAGTCGCCATGTCCCAGCGCGGCACCACCTTCACCGCCGCGTCCTCGTGCTGCCCGGCCTGCAGCCGCAAGGCGCCGGCGAAGGCGATCATCGCGCCGTTGTCGGTGCAGAACGCCGGCCGCGGGAAGCTCACCCGGCCGCCGCGCCGGGCCGCCATCTCGCCCAGCTTCGCGCGCAGCTGCAGGTTCGCGCCCACGCCGCCGGCCACCACCAGCGTTTCGCAACCGGCCGCCTCCAGCGCACGCTCGCACTTGAT
>DATJBR010000376.1:0-12516 GCA_035515255.1 Lysobacter sp.
TTCATGCCCTGGCTGGCCATGCCGACGGTCAGGCCGGCGATGGTGGTCTCGTCCAGCGGAGTGTCGATGATCCGGTCCGAACCGAACTGCGCGTGCAGGCCGGCGGTGGCGCGGAACACGCCGCCGTTGACGCCGACGTCCTCGCCCAGCACCACGACGCTGTCGTCGGCGCGGATCTCGTAGGCCAGCGCCTGGGTGATCGCCTCGATCAGGGTGATGGCGGCTGGTGCGTTGGTGGTGGTGCTCATGCGCGGCCCTCCCGGTCGATGGCTTGTTGTCGTTGCGCCAGCAGTTCCGGCGGCGGATCGGCGTAGAGGTAGTCGAACATCGCTTCCACCGGTTGCACCGGGGTTTCCAGGTAGGCGTTGATCTCGATATCGACCAGACGGCCGCATTCCTCGATCCAGGCGGCTTCTTCCGCGTCGGACCACAGGCCCTGCGCGGTGAGGTAGGCGCGCAGGCGGAGCATCGGCTCGCGCGTCCAACCGGCCTGGACCTCGGCGTCGTCGCGGTAGCGGCTGGCGTCGTCGGCGGTGGTGTGGTCGTGCAGGCGGTAGGTCATGAACTCGATCACGCTGCCGCCCAGACCGCTGCGGGCGCGCTCGGTGGCGCGACGCATCGCTTCCAGCACCGCGATCAGGTCGTTGCCGTCCACCTGCAGGCAGTACAGACCGCCGGCGAGGCCCTTCTGGGCCAGGGTTTCCGCGCCGGTCTGCGCCGAACGCGGCACCGAGATCGCCCAGCCGTTGTTGACCACGCACAGCACCAGCGGCGAGGTGAACGCGCCGGCGGAGTTCAGCGCGGCATAGAAGTCGGTCTTCGACGAACCGCCGTCGCCGCACACGGCCACCGCGATGCGCGGCTGCTTGCGCAGCTTGAACGACAGCGCCGCGCCCGAGGCCATCAGGCACTGGGTCGAGATCGGCACGCACCACGGGTAGTCGTGCGGGGCGTCGGCGAAGTCATTGCCGCGCTCGTCGCCGCCCCAGTACAGCAGCACGTCGCGCGGCTTCACCCCGCGCATGAACTGCGCGCCGTACTCGCGGTAGCTCGGGGCGAACACGTCCTCGGGCTTCATCGAAGCGCCGATGCCGACGTGGGTGGCCTCGTGGCCGAGGCTGGCGGCGTAGGTGCCCAGCTTGCCGGTGCGCTGCAGCTTGATCGCCTTGCTGTCGAAGGTGCGCACGAACAGCATCTGCTTGAACAGCGGCAGCAATGCCTTGGGATCACGGAACGCCTCGGGCAGCTCGCCGACGGGCTTGCCGTCCTCGCCGAGGTATTGCAGGTACTCGATTTCAAATGTCGCAGCGACCGTCATCACATACTTCCCAGGAGCGTACGAAAGGCGCCAATGATACCGGGCCGGTCTGCAAAAGCCGTTGCGCGATGCGGCAAACGCATCGGAACCCCGGCCGTGATGCGCTACGCTTCGCGGTTACCGAGGGCGGGCGATGACTGTGGACACGAACGAGCGCGAACTGGAAAGCGGCATCCATACCGATCTTTCGGGGCGGATGACCTACGCGGGTTACCTGCAGCTGGATCGTTTGCTGGGCGCCCAGAACCCCTTGTCCGACCCGGTCCAGCACGACGAGTTGCTGTTCATCGTCCAGCACCAGGTGTCCGAGCTGTGGATGAAGCTGATGATCCACGAGCTCAAGGCGGCCATCGCCTGGCTGCGCGCGGACGACGTGGGCGCCTGCCAGAAGAGTTTCGCCCGCTGCAAGCAGGTGCTGCGCCAGCTGACCGAGATGTGGTCGGTGCTGGAGACGCTGACGCCCTCGGACTACATGCGCTTCCGCGACATCCTCGGGCCGTCCTCGGGCTTCCAGTCGTTGCAGTACCGCGAGATGGAGTTCCTGCTCGGCAACAAGAACGCGGCGATGCTGCAGGTGTTCGCCCACGACCCGGCGGCCGAGGCGACCCTGCGCGCCGCGCTGGAAACCCCGAGCCTGTACGACGAGGCGCTGCGTTACCTGGCCAGGCAGGGCCACGCGGTGCCGGCGCACCTGCTGGAACGCGACTGGACCCGCACGCACGTGTCCGATCCCGGCCTGCTGCCGGTGTTCGAGCGCATCTACGAGGATCACGAAGCGCATTGGCAGGCCTATCACCTGTGCGAGGACCTGGTCGACCTGGAGAGCCAGTTCCAGCTGTGGCGCTTCCGGCACATGCGCACGGTGCTGCGGATCATCGGCTTCAAGCGCGGCACCGGCGGTTCCAGCGGGGTGGGTTTCCTCAAGCAGGCGCTGGAGCTGACGTTCTTTCCGGAGTTGTTCGAGGTGCGCACGTTGATCGGCCCGGGCGCCGGCTACGGCAGCTGTCCGGCAGCGACCACCGCCCCTTGATGCTGCGTTGCGGCAATCCTGGCGTTTGACGCCAGCGGGATGGCTCGGCCATTCTCGACCGGTTCCGCGCCCGTCGCTGGCAAGGTCCGATATCCTTCAATTCAACGCACACCAAGATAGGGGAACGCCGCATGAGCGGAGCCGCAGACACGACGCCGGTAGTTCCGGAATTCAGGCAGGTGATGGGCCATCCACGACCGCTGTGGATGCTGTTCATGACCGAGTTCTGGGAGCGCTTCGCGTTCTACGGCATGCGCTGGGCGCTGGCGCTGTACATCGTGGCGCAGTTTTTCGATGGCGAGGCTTCCGGCGAAGCGTCGGCCAGCCGCTTGTATGGCGCGTATCTGGCCCTGGTGTACGCGGCGGCCCTGTTCGGCGGGTACGTGGCGGACCGCGTGATCGGATACCAGCGTTCGATTCTGCTGGGCGCAGTGATCATGGCGGCCGGCCTGTTCATGGTCGTGGTGCCCAACGAAACGGTATTCAAGATCGGCCTGGCGACCGTGATCGCCGGCAACGGCCTGTTCAAGCCGAACATCTCGACCATGGTCGGCCAGTTGTATGCGCCCGGCGACGGGCGACGTGACTCCGGGTTTACCCTGTTCTATATGGGCATCAATGCCGGTGCGCTGATCGCCCCGATCCTGACCGGCTACCTCGCGGAAAACATGTTCGGCGGCTCGTCGGAGATGCCGGCGTACAAGGCGGTGTTCATCGCCTCCGGCATCGGCATGCTGATCAGCCTGGTGTGGTTCTGGCTCGGCCGGGCACAACTGAAGGGCATCGGCCGGCCGGCCATCGGCGGTGAAGGCACCGGACGGTTGCTGATGGTGGCGGTGGGCATACTGGCGGCGATCCCCGCGATCTATTTTCTGCTGACCATCGACGCCAGCAGCCTGCAGGTGTTGCTGACCGCGCTGTTCGTGGTGCTGTGTGTGCTGATCCTGCGCGAAGGCTTCGCCGATGGCGCGATAGCGCGCGACAAGTCCATCGCGATGCTGATCATCTTCGCCTTCAACGTGCTGTTCTGGATGTTCTTCGAGCAGGCCGGCAGTTCGTTCAACTTCCTCGCCCAGAACATCGTCGAACGCGATTTCGGTGGCTGGACCTTCCCGGTGGGCTGGTTCCAGTCGGTCAACTCGCTGGCGATCATCACCCTGGCTCCGGTGATCGCCTGGTTCTGGATCCGCATGGGCCGGAGCAATCCGTCCATCCCGCGCAAGTTCGGCATCGGCATCATCTTCAACGGGCTGGCCTTCCTCCTGTTGATGTTCGCGCTGTCCAGCCTGGTCGACGATGCCGGCAAGATTCCGTTCTGGACCTTGTTCATGGTGTACGTGATCCAGTCGGTGGGCGAGCTGTGCCTGTCGCCGATCGGTCTGTCGATGGTGACCAAGCTGGCGCCGGTGCGCCTGATCGGTTTCGGCATGGGTGGCTGGTTCCTGTCCACCGCGATCGGCAACAACCTCTCCGGCATTTTCGCCAGCAGCGTCAGCGGCGAGGGCGGCATGACGGTGGCGTCCGCGCAGGCGGGCTACACCTTCGGGTTCTGGGTGCTGATCGGCGCAGGCGTGCTGTTGTTCCTGGTCGCGCCGCTGATCCAGAAGCTGATGCACGGCGTGAAGTGATGCCGCCGATGGCCTGATCACGGCGTTGCAGTGATCGGGCTTAGGTAAAGAAAACGGCGACCATCGAGGTCGCCGTTTTCTGTGGGGGAGATCCTGGCGGTGCCGGACAACCGGGTGGTGGCGCTAGCCCGCCGCGGCCTCGATTTCCAGCGCGTCGATCCGGTCGAGCAGCCGGAACAGCTGCTGGCGCTGGTCCGGATCGATGTCGCCGAACAGCCGCTGTTCGAACGCCAGCGCCATCGGCGCGACGTCGTCGTAGATGGCGTAGCCGTCCGCGCTCAGGCGCAGCACCGAGCGGCGGCGGTCGTCTTCGTGCAGGCTGCGCTCCAGCCATCCGGCCTCGATCATGCGGGCGACCGCGCGGCTGACGGCGACCTTGTCCATCGCGGTGCGCCGGGTGACCTCGTTGGCGGATACGTCCGGATACCGGCCCAGTACCGCCATCACCCGCCATTCGGTCATCGCCAGCGAGAAGCGGTCGGCGTAGATCTTCGCGATCGCGCTGCTGAGCCGGTTCGACAGCACCGACAGGCGGTAGGGCAGGAAGTGTTCGAGGTCGAGCTGGACGTGATCGGGTCGGGCTGACTCGTTGCTCATGTTGCGCTGTGCCTTGCATATGGTTTCATGTGAAACTATAACCTTGTGGTCTTCCATTTGTGTTTCCCGTCCGTTGCCGTCGGTCCGTCCGGATCCGGCTGCCGGCAGGCCGAGCAGACGCCGGCCCTGCCACGGATCTTTCCTTCGCCCCCGATTCCAGGAGTTCCCATGAGCGCACAGCCCAACCTCGGCATGCAGGTCACCACGTTTGAAAACCCGCTCGGCATCGACGGTTTCGAGTTCGTCGAGTTCGCTGCGCCGGAAGGCCAGGGCGGGATGCTGCACGAGTACTTCCGCAAGATGGGTTTCACCGCGGTGATGCGGCACAAGAGCCGCCCGATCACGCTGTACCGCCAGCGCGGCGTCAACTTCCTGGTCAACGAGGACCCGGACAGCTTTGCGGCCGATTTCGCCAAGGCGCACGGCCCGAGCGCGACCGGTTTCGCGATCCGCTTCAAGAAGCCCGCCGACGAGGTGTACGCCGCAGTGTTGGCCAATGGCGGCGAGGCGGTGACCGACAAGGTCGACACCCGCGCCGTGGATGCGCCAGTGGTCAAGGGCATCGGCGACTGCATGCTGTACCTGGTCGACAAGTACGGCAGCAACGGCAGCATCTACGAGGACTTCGTGCCGGTGGAAGGTGCCGATCAGGATCCGGCCGGGTTCGGCCTGACCTTCATCGACCACCTGACCCACAACCTGTACTTCGGCAACATGCAGAAGTGGTCGGACTACTACGAGCGCCTGTTCAACTTCCGCGAGATCCGCTACTTCGACATCAAGGGCGCCAAGACCGGCCTGGTGTCGAAGGCCATGACCGCACCGGACGGCATCGTGCGCATCCCGCTCAACGAGTCCAACGACCCCAAGAGCCAGATCAACGAGTATCTGGACGCCTACAAGGGCGAGGGCATCCAGCACATCGCCTGCTTCACCGACGACATCTACGAGACGGTCGAGAAGATGCGCGCGACGGGCATCGAGTTCCTGGACACGCCCGAGGCGTACTTCGAGGTGATCGACCAGCGCATCCCGAACCACGGCGAGGACGTGCCGCGCCTGGCACGCAACAAGATCCTGATCGACGCCGATCCGGAGACCAAGCAGCGCAAACTGCTGCAGATCTTCACCACCAACGCGATCGGGCCGATCTTCTTCGAGATCATCCAGCGCAAGGGCAACGAAGGCTTCGGCGAAGGCAACTTCCAGGCGCTGTTCGAGAGCATCGAGCGCGACCAGATGAAGCGCGGCGTGCTGTAAGCAAGACTGCGTACGGTGGGTCTCGACCCACCTTGCGGAGTAGTCCACACAGGGTCGGCGGGTAGAGCGCCCCTGTGTTGGTTGTGGTCGGACGTGGCTTCACGCTCGGTGGGTCGAGACCCACCCTACGGCTTCAAACTGGGCGGACATGCGATGAAATCAAACGGTTACCAGACGGGGTTCGGCAACGAGTTCGCTACCGAGGCGCTGCCGGGCACCTTGCCGGTCGGTCGCAACTCGCCGCAGCAGGTCGCCCACGGCCTGTACGCGGAGCAGCTGACCGGTACCGCGTTCACCGCACCTCGGCACTCGAACCGGCGCAGCTGGCTGTACCGGATCCGCCCGGCGGCGATGCACGGACCGTTTGCGCCGTATGACCAGCCGCGGCTGCACAACGACTTCCAGACGGGACCGGTGACGCCGGACCAGTTGCGCTGGGATCCGCTGCCGCTGGCCGACACGCCGACCGATTTCGTCGACGGCCTGTTCACCATGGCCGGCAACGGTTCGCCGCAGGCGCAGACCGGTGTCGGCATCCACCTGTATGCGGCCAACCGCTCGATGCAGGGGCGGTTCTTCTACGACGCCGACGGCGAGTTGTTGATCGTTCCCGAATTGGGGCGGTTGCGGCTGGCCACCGAGTTGGGCGTGCTGGAGATCGAGCCGCAGGAGATTGCGGTGATCCCGCGCGGCGTGCGTTTCCGGGTCGAACTGCTCGACGGCGAGGCCCGCGGCTACGTGTGCGAGAACTTCGGCGCGATGCTGCGGCTGCCCGACCTGGGGCCGATCGGCAGCAACGGGCTGGCCAATCCGCGCGACTTCCTGATCCCGAACGCGGCGTATGAAGACATCGACGCCGCGCCGGGCGAGTCGTTCGAGCTGATCGGAAAATTCCAGGGCCACCTGTGGCGTGCCGACATCGGCCATTCGCCGCTGGACGTGGTCGGCTGGCACGGCAATTACGCGCCGTACAAGTACGACCTGCGCCGGTTCAATACGATCGGTTCGATCAGCTACGACCACCCCGACCCGAGCATCTTCCTGGTGCTGCATTCGCCCAGCGACACGCCCGGCACCAGCAACATCGACTTCGCGATCTTCCCGCCGCGCTGGCTGGTGGCGCAGGACACGTTCCGGCCGCCGTGGTTCCACCGCAATATCGCCAGCGAGTTCATGGGCCTGATCCACGGTGCCTACGACGCCAAGGCGGAAGGCTTCGTGCCCGGCGGCAGTTCGCTGCACAACTCGATGACCGGCCACGGCCCGGACGCGGCGACCTTCGACAAGGCCAGCCACGCCGACCTGTCGAAGCCGGATGTGATCCGCGACACGATGGCCTTCATGTTCGAGACCCGCGGCGTGATCCGGCCGACCGCGCAGGCCTTGGCCGCACCGCATCGCCAGCGTGACTACCAGGCCTGCTGGGCCGGTTTGCAGAAGCGCTTCAGCGGGTCCTGAGTCGACGCGATCCTGCGACCGCAAGGTCCGGGTCCGGCCGGTCGATCCGACCGGCTTTCAACGCGAAGCCGGCGCGGTGTTTCGCGCCCCATTCACGTCGCCCCGGTAGCCTGCCGTCATCGTTGATGGAGACCTGCCGATGAAGATTGCGCCACCGATGCCGACCGGGCTGTGCCTGCTTTCGACCCTGCTGTTGGCCGTCCTGCTGGCGGCCTGCGGCGGTGATGGCGACGCGGCGACTTCGTCGACGGGCGTGATGCCGGAGCCGCAGCAAGCTCAATACCCCGACCAGCCCGATGAGGACGTGCCGCCGGCCACCGCGCCGCCCGGCAGTCTGGCGTCGGCGGACCTGCCCGACGACCAGCCCGACCCGCTGCCCGGCGATGCGCACTTCGATGGCTACGGGCAGGCGGTGTTCGGCATGGACGCCGACCAGGTGCGGTCGGTCTGGGTGGGCGAACTCGACGGCAACGCGGCCGAAGGCGAGTCGTGCTTCCACCTCAGTCCGGCCGGCCAGACGGCCATCGCGGATTTCGCATTGATGTTCGAGGGCGGAAAATTCGTGCGCTATTCGGTGTCCAGCGACGAGCTGGTTGCTCCGGGCGGCGGCCGGCGTGGCATGGACATCGCGCAGATCCAGCAGCTCTACCCGGGCCGGGTCGTGGAAAGCCCGCACAAATATGTCGAGGGCGGCCATTACCTGCGCATTCCCGATGACGGCGGCAGCAACGGCGTGCTGGTGTTCGAGACCGATGCCGGCGGCACCGTGACCGGATGGCGGGTCGGGGTGCCGCCGCAGGTCGACTACGTCGAAGGCTGCAGCTGATGCGCTCGTCGGTGTTCCCTCGACGGTCCCTGTCGACCATCCGGCGACTTCGCTGATCGGGCATCATCCGGATTCATCGTTTTCGGGGTTGTCGCCATGTTGGAAGCCATCGGTCTGTTCGTGCTCGGATTGGTGCTGCTCGCCCTGGGCGGCGACTCGATCATCAAGGGAGCGTCCGGCCTGGCGCGGCACTTCGGTCTGTCGCCCCTGGTCGCCGGCCTGTTGCTGGTGGCGTTTGGTACCTCGTTGCCGGAGCTGGCAATCAACCTGCAGGCCATCGCCAGCGGGCAATCGGACCTGGCCCTGGGCAACGCGGTCGGCAGCAACATCGTCAATTTCGGTCTGACCCTGGGGGCCGCCGCGCTGGCCGCACCGCTGTTGGTGCAATGGCGGGCGTTGTCGCCGCTGCTGCTGTGCCTGATCGGTGGCACCGCGGCGACCATCGCGCTGGGCTGGGATGGACGGTTGGGCCGGATCGATGGATTGGTGTTGCTCGCGGCGTTCTTCGCGGTGGTCGCGTTTGCGATCCTGCGCACCCGCAACGAGTCGGCCCAGCTGATGCAGCGCATCGAGGCGTTCACCCATACCGGCAACGACCTGGGGCTGAACCTGGTGCGGTTCGGCATCGCCGTGGTGCTGCTGTACTTCGGTTCGCGCTGGGTGGTCGGCAGCGCGCCGGCCATCGGCGAGCGACTGGGAATGCTGCCGCTGATGACGGGCCTGCTGCCGGTGGCGATCGGCAGCGCCTTGCCGGAAGTGGCCGCGGCGGTGATGGCGGCGCGACGCGGGCAGGGCGACATGGTGGTCGGCCACGTGATCGGCTCCAGCCTGTTCAACCTGCTGCTGATCGTCGGCGGCATGGCCGCCTGGAGCACGTTGGCGCTGCCGGTCACGTTCGTGCGCTTCGAGCTGCCGGCGACCCTGGTGCTGGCATTGATGCTGTATCCGATGCTGCGCGGTGACCTGGCGGTGAGCCGGCGCGAAGGCGGCATCCTGCTGGCGGCGTTCGTCGCCTGGTTCGGTTACGAGTTGCTGACGCTGGGCTGAGGTCGCTGGGCCTGCGGGCCGGCTGCCGCAGCAAAAGCCCGCTCAGTAGGTGTCGTCCGGCATCCCGTCCGGCCGCGGCGGCACGTGGGTGTCGTCGGGTTTGCCGGGCAGTTGCGGGCGCTCGTCCATGTGCAACGACAGCGCCGCTTTCGCCAGCAGGTGGGCGCTGATCGGCGCGGTGACCAGCAGGAACAGGGTGATCAGCAATTCGCGCGGCTGCGGATCGGTGCCGTTGAAGGCGTGGTAGCCGACCGATGCGGCCAGCATGCAGCCCACGCCCAGCGTGCTGGCCTTGGTCGGCCCGTGCAGGCGCTTGAAGAACTCCGACAGCCGGATCAGGCTGAACGCGCCGATCAGGGTGAAGAAGCTGCCGATCACCAGCAGCGCGACCAGCAGCAGTTCGAACACGATGTTGACCGCGACGCTCATTCGACGATGTCCCGGCGCAGGATGTACTTGCACAGCACCACGGTGCTGACGAAGCCGAGCATCGCGATGATCAGCGCGGCCTCGAAATACACCGCGGTCCGCAGATACATGCCGAACAGCACCAGTTGCGCGATCGCGGTCACGCTGAGGGTATCCAGGGCCAGGATCCGGTCGGGCACGGTGGGCCCGCGCAGCAGACGCCACAACGCCAGCAGCATCGCCACGCCCACCACGCACATCGCGCCGACCACGGCCGCGCCGAGCAGGCTGGTGCCGAAGATCTGGATCTGGCTCACGGGAAGATCTCCATCAGCGGTACTTCATAGCGACGCTTGATGTCGGCGATCAGCGCGTCCGCATCCTTCAGGTTGAGCACGTGGATCAGCAGGTACTTGCGATCCTCCGACAGCGCCGCGGTGACCGTGCCCGGGGTCAGGGTGATGAAGCTGGTCAGCGTGGCGATGCCGTGGATGTTGGCGATCTCCAGCGGCAGCCAGATGAAGCCGGGGGTGATGCGGGTTTCACGGCCGAGTACCAGCCGCGCCACTTCGATGTTGCACATCACCACGTCCCACAACAGGATGCCGAGCATTTTCGGCACCAGCCGCAGCCGGCCGATGCGGGCGAACTCGCGGTCCAGGCGGGCGGCGAACAGCGGGATCACCAGCCCCAGCACGACCGCGAACAGCCATTGCGCCAGGCTGAGGTCGGCCACCATCACCATCCAGAACGCGATGACGGTCAGGGTCAGCGGCAACGAGGGCAGCCAGCGTTTCAAACCCGTGGCTCTGGTGTTCGTGGCATCGGTACTCATGGAGCCCTCCGTTCCGGCAAGGTCGCGCGCAGCTGTTCGATGTAGTCACCCGGGGCCATCAGTTGCGCCCCGGCGGCCTGGGTGTAGCCGATGATCGGCCCCGCGGCCAGACTCATCGCAATACCGTAACCGAGCAGCAAGGCGATGGCCGCGCTTTCCAGCGGGCGGGTCGCGTGCCTGGGCCGGGCGGTCGCGATGCCGGGCACCGCCGCGACCGGAGGCTCGCCGGCCGCCTGCAGCATTGCCGGGGTGCGCCAGAATACCCGGCTGCCGGCGCGGGTCAGACCGACGATCACCATCAGGCTGCTGAGCAGGATCGCGCTCCAGACCCAGGCCACGTCCGCCTCCGGGACGGCCTGCAGCAAGGCGAGCTTGCCGATGAATCCCGACAGCGGCGGAATGCCGGCGACCGACATCGCGGCGACCAGGAACATCACCGCGACCAGACCGCGCGCGGGCAGCGGGGCGATCAATTCGGTGAAGTCGCCGGCATCGCCCCGGCTGCGGCGGACGAAATCGGCGATCAGGAAGATCGCGGCGGCCACGAAGGTGCTGTGGGCGAGGTAATACAGGCCCGCGCCGATGGTGTCGGGCTGGCGCAGGCCGAATGCGATCAACAGCGTTGCCGCGGATACCAGCACCAGGTAGGCGGCCAGCATCCGCAACCGCGAGGCGGCGAGCACGCCCAATGCCGCCAGCGCCAGCGTCGCCACCGCCGCCGGCAACAGCCAGCTCCAGCCGTAACCGGCCAATGCACCGGCAGGCTCGCCGAGCAGCAGCGCGCCGATCCGCAGGATCGCGTAGATGCCGACCTTAGTCATCACCACGAACAGCGCCGCCACCGCCGCCGGCGCGCGGGTGTAGGTTTCCGGCAGCCACAGGTACAGCGGCAGCAGCGCGGCCTTGGCGCAGAACACCACCAGCAGCAGGCCGATGGTGGCCTTCACCATCATCAGGTCGTGGGCCGGCAACTGCGCGATCCGTGCCGCCAGTTCGGCCATGTTGAGCGTGCCCAGCAGGCCGTACAGCAGCCCCAGCGCGATCAGGAACAGGGTCGATGCGGCGACGTTGAAGGCGACGTAGTGCAGGCCCGCCGCCATCCGCACGCCGCGTCCGCCACTGAGCATCAGCCCGTAGGAGGCGATCAGCAGGACTTCGAAGAACACGAACAGGTTGAAGACGTCGCCGGTCAGGAACGCGCCGTTGAGGCCGACCAGCTGGAACTGGAACAGCGCGTGGAAATGCGGCGCGCGCCGGTCCCAGCCCGAGCAGGCGTGCAGCAGGCAGGCGACTGCCAGCAGGCCGGTGACCAGCACCATCAGCGCCGACAGCCGGTCGACCATCAGGGCGATGCCGAGCCGGGCCGGCCAGTCGCCCAGCAGGTAGACCAGGACCTGGCCTTCGCCGGCGCGCATCACCAGCGCGACTGCCGCCGCCAGCGTGGCCAGCATCGACACCCACGCCACCGAACGCTGCACCGTGGTGCCGATCCGGCGGTGCTCGACGAACAGCGAAGCGGCTGCGCCCAGCAGCGGGATCAGGACCGGCAGGATCGCCAGGTGGTTCATCGCGCGTCCCTGGTGGTGGCGGGCGGGGCCGGCTTCGGCGCCTCGCGGCCGTCGACGTGGTCGGTGTCGTTGTCGGCGCGGCTGCGCATCGCCAGCACGATGGTGACCGCGGTCATCGCGAACGCGATCACGATGGCGGTCAGTACCAGCGCCTGCGGCAGCGGATCGGTGTAGCCGGCCAGCGTGGCGGCCACGTCATCGCGCAGCACCGGCGGCTTGCCGACCACCGGCCGGCCGCCGGAGAAGATCAGCAGGTTGGTCGCGTACGACAGCAGGGTCAGGCCGAGGATCACGTCGAAACTGCGCGCGCGCAGCATCAGGTAGACCGCGGCGGCGACCAGGATGCCGATGGCGCTGGCAATGGCGATTTCCATCATGCGACCTCCCCGGTGGCGGCCGAGCGCTGGTCCAGGTCGATCGTGCCGCGGTGGGCGACCATCTTCTTGGACGGCTTCAGCGTGCCCATCATCGACAGCATCAGCATCGTGCTGCCGAACACCACCAGGTACACCCCGACATCGAACGCGCTCGCGCTGGCCAG
>DATJBR010000377.1:0-2388 GCA_035515255.1 Lysobacter sp.
CTGATCATCCCGCGGCCATCGGTGGTGGTGCGCATCAGGTCGGACAGCTCCAGCGCGGGCTCGCCGAAGAGCTGGTCGCCGCCATCGGACTGCAGTCGCAGCAGGGCACGCTGGATCGCGCCGACCGACGGACTGCTGACCAGGCCGTACTCGACCGAAACGGTCTTGCGTTCGTCCGCCACCAGGTTCAGCAGCGCGCGCAGGTCGGCCAGGTCGAGCAGCAGCAGGCCGCGGTCGTCGGCCAGCTTGAACACGATGTCCAGCACGCCCGATTGGGTGTCGTTGAGCTCGAGCATGCGCGACAGCAGGGTGGGACCGATCTCGCTGACGGTGGCGCGCACCGGGTGGCCGAGTTTGCCAAACAGGTCCCAGAACAGGGTCGGGCTTCCTTCGCTGGTGTAGCCGTCGATGCCGATCTCGTTGATCCGCGCCTGCAACTTGTCGTTCAGCGTGCCGGGCATCGCAAGCCCGGCCACATCGCCCTTCACGTCGGCCAGGAATACCGGCACACCGATCCGCGAAAACCCTTCGGCCAGCGTCATCAGGGTGACCGTCTTGCCGGTGCCGGTCGCGCCGGCGACCAGACCGTGCCGGTTGCCGAGCCGCGGCTGCAGGAACACCTGGCCGTTGGTGTCGGGCAGCGACTCGGGAGTGGTGACAGCCTTGCCGAGCAGGACGGGCGGAGGGGTGGGGGCCATGGCTGCTTCCGAAAGTGGGATGCGCCCGATTCTATGGCCTAAACCGGTCGTCGGAATCGGGGCGCCTTCTGGCGGGTCGTGTACGCGACGATATGCACGGCGATGCACACGGCGATTCCGCGACGGATGCCGTCCACCGGCCCGCGATCCGATTGCGGTTCGTCATCGCCGCGGACTACCCTGCAGGCCGTTTCCGTTTCGTTTGTCGTCCATGCCCGTCATTGCCTGTCTTTCGCGTCTCTCCGCTTTCCTTGCTGGTCTTGCCCTGGTGCTGGTGTCCTTCGATGCAGGCGCGATCTCGCAACGCGACCAGACCGCAGTGGATGCGATCACCCAGCGCATGGAAGCGGCCGAAGCCGGGTATCGCGAGGCACTGGTCAAGATCGGTCATGCCGACCCGGCCGGCAGCGCGGACGCGGATCGCGCGCTGGAGGACATGGAGGACGTGGTCGCGTCCTGCTCCCGCCAGCGCGGCTGTTCGGTGCCGGGGCTGCTGACCACCTACAAGCGCCTGCTCAAGCTCAACGCCGACCTCGAAGCCGACGACGATCTGCTGGACGAGCTGCCATCGGACGAGATCGGCCACCACACGACCTCGTTCGCGCATGACGTGCCCGAAGCGGCCCGCGCGGCGGCGTTGCTGGGTGCCGACGACGGCCACGAGTTCGACCGCATGGTCCAGTACAACCCGGCCGTGCAGGAAGGCATCCGTCGCTGGTTGACCGACATGCGTGGCGCGTTCCTGACCAGCTACGAGAATTACCAGTACATGCGCCACCTGATGTGGCCGCAGTACGAGCGTGCCGGGCTGCCGGAGGCGTTGCTGTTCGGGATCATGGCCAAGGAATCCAACGGCCGCGTGCATTCGACTTCGCGCGCCGGCGCGGCCGGGCCGATGCAGTTCATGTACGCCACCGGCAAGCGTTTCGGGCTGGGCGACGACGGCACCGGCTTCGACACCCGCTATGACGCCTACGCCGCGTCCGAGGCCAGCGTGAGCTACCTCAACGAACGCATGCGCGAACTCAACCGCAGCATCGAGATGTCACTGGCCGCCTACAACGGCGGCGAGGGCCGCGCACTGCGGGTGTATCAGGGCAGTGGCGGCAAGGACTTCTGGCATCAGGATGTCTACCCGCAGTTTCCGCCGGAAACCCGCGACTACGTGCCGATGGTGATCGCCGCGGCATGGCTGTTCCTGCACCCGCGTGAATACGGCTTGAGCCTGCCCCGGCTGGATCCGAAACCAGCGCCGCTGCGGCTGGAACAGCCGGCGTCGATCTACCAGTTGACGATCTGTCTGGGCAATCGCGGCGTGCGCGAGGGCTACATGCGCGCGTTGCGCAACCTCAATCCGCGCTACCAGGCCGAAGACTGGCTGCCGGCCGGGACTACCCTGCAGGCAACCACGAGGATCGCCGGCCTGTACAAGCGCCAGTGCGTGCACGGCCCACGCGCCGAGCTGGCGCGCGCGCTGGTGACCAGCGATGCGACCCAGGCGGTCGTGCGGACCGGCCCGGTAACGGCGTTGAATCCGGCCACCGTGGCGACTGTTGCTGCGCCCGCCAACGCGAAGCCGGCCACGACGACCGCACGCAAGTACCAGGTGCAGCGCGGCGAAACCCTGAGCTCCATCGGCAGGAAGTTCCAGTGCGACACCAGCGAGCTGGCACGCAACAACGGCATCAAG
>DATJBR010000378.1:0-1614 GCA_035515255.1 Lysobacter sp.
GCCGAAGGACCGCGCAGACGCGACACCGTCCACAGGCACGCCATCAATCCCGTAATCCCCAGAACAATCCAGAGCAACCAGATTCCTATCCGCCGCATTCCACGCTCCTGTCATCGCCGCCTTGTCACCGGCCAGTATCGCCTCGCGGAACGGGCGCGGGCACGCGCAACTCGCGCTGGGGCAGCGGACGGGTGATGCCGTTCGCCTTGAAGGCGCGCCAGATCGCCAGGTTGATGTCCGAGCGCACGTTGTTGATCCCCAGCTCGGGCGAGGTGACCCACACCCGCAGTTCCAGATCGATGCCGTTGTCGCCGAACGCCATCAACCGCGCGGACGGCGCGGGGTCGGCCTGCACCCGGTCATGCGCGGTGGCCGATTCCTCCAACAGCGCCATCGCCCGCTCGGGGTCGTCGGCATAGCTGATCTGGATCGGCACTTTCAGCCGGATGCTTTCGCCGCCGTAGCTCCAGTTGATCACCGGGTTGATGATCAGGTTCTCGTTGGGCATCAGCGTGTCCACGCCGTCGCGGTCGCGGATCACGATGTAGCGCGAGCGCAGCTCGTGGACCCAGCCGTAGCGGGTGCCGGACACGTCCTCCACCGTGACCACGTCGCCGGGTTTGACCGAGCCGTCAACCAGCAGGATGAACCCGGAAATGAAGTTGCTGACAATCCGCTGCAGGCCCAGGCCGACGCCCAGGCCCAGGGTGCCGCCGATCACCGCCAGCGCCGCGAGATTGACGCCCAACACCTGCAGGGCGATGACCGTTCCCAGCGTCAACAACACCAGCTTCAGCACCTTGTTGATGCCGACCTGGGCGCTGGGCGAGAGATGGCGCGACTCGCTGACCCGGCGCTCCAGCAGGCGCGACAGCCATAGGGTGAGGACCACCACCAGCAGCGCGACCGACAGCGCGCGCAGCACCAGCAGCATCGACACGCGGGTATCGCCGATGGTGACCGCCGCCCGGTCCAGCGCGGCCAGCACCGCCGGCAACCAGTCCAGCAGGTGCAGGGCCACACCCACCCAGACCACTGCCACGATCGCGTTCTCCGACGCCCGCAGCAGGGAACCGGGCTTCAACGCACCCGACAGCAGGTACACCGCCAGCCGTACCAGCAGGAACGCCACCGCCAGGCTCAACGAGACCCACAACAGCGCACCACGGAACTGCAGTTGGGCGTACACGCCCCAGGCGATCAGCAGGAACAGCGACAGCGCCGCCGGATATGCCAGCCGGCGACTGGCCGCCAAGGCCATCAGTCCGGCGCGGGAGTGGTCGCCGGAGGTGAGGTAGCCGCTCAACCAGACCTCGTAACGACGATCCACCGCCCATGCCAGCAGCAGACACGCCAGCATCGCGCCCGCCTGCCACCACAGCGACGGATGGGACAGCACATCCATCCAGACCGGTACGTGGGCGTTAAACCACTCTTTCATGGGCATTTGCTGGCGTCGGCGAGGTCGATCGAGCATACAAGGCAGGGCCGAAACCGCAGTCAATGCCGACCCTGCCGTGAACCGCCCTGCCATGAACCGCCCGGCACGCCGCCGACCCTTCCCGTTACTGGCGGCCTTCAGGCCCGGCTTTTCATTCGCGTGTAAAATTGCCG
>DATJBR010000379.1:0-7412 GCA_035515255.1 Lysobacter sp.
TCGAGTTCTTCGCGAATGATGTCGTTGCACAGCTCGACGCATTCATCGCAGATGAACACGCTGGGGCCCGCAATCAGCTTGCGCACCTCGTGCTGGCTCTTGCCGCAGAACGAGCAATAGAGAATCTTGTTGCTGTCGCCGGTACCACGGCCTTGTCTGTCATCGGTCATGCGCTTGCCTGAATGATCGTGTGCAGAACGTTCCGCCGACGACTGCCGCCAGACGAACGTGTTCATGCGTGTTTCGGGCCTGAGAATAGCACAGCGCCCCAACCCGCCCGAATGACGGAGAGGCGCCGATAATTTTCTTAATAATCAACAAGTTAATTGCGCGACTTCAATTCCGGCCGCACGAAAATCAGCTTGCCTGAATGGACTCTTCCGGGCGGCGCTCCAGCACTTCATCGATCAGGCCGTAGTCGCGCGCGGCCTCTGCGCCCTTGAAGTTGTCGCGCTCGGTATCGCGCGCGATCGTTTCCAGCGGTTGTCCGGTGTGCTTGGACAGCACCTCGTTGAGCTTCTGCTTCAACGCCAGGATCTCGCGCGCATGGATCTCGATATCCGTGGCCTGGCCCTGGAAGCCGCCCAGCGGCTGGTGGATCATCACCCGCGAATTCGGCAGTGCGTAACGCTTGCCCTTCGCGCCGGACGCCAGCAGCAGCGCACCCATCGAGGCCGCCTGGCCGACGCAGATCGTGCTCACGTCCGGGCGGATGTACTGCATGGTGTCGTAGATCGCCATGCCAGCGGTGACCACGCCACCGGGCGAGTTGATGTACAGGCTGATGTCCTTCTCGGGGTTTTCCGCCTCGAGGAACAGCATCTGGGCAACGATGACGTTGGCGACATGGTCGTCGATCGGACCGACCAGGAAGATCACCCGCTCCTTCAGCAGGCGCGAATAGATGTCGTACGCGCGCTCGCCGCGGCTGGTCTGTTCGACCACCATCGGCACGAGGTTGAGGGCTTTGGTTTGGTTATCCATCAGGACGGCACCTTGGCTGACGTTATATGGGCGGACCCGATCAACGTGGGGTCGAGCGGACCATAGCGCAAGAGGCGCCGGTGCCCGCCCGGAAGGCAGGCACCATGGGGGTTGCGGTTGCGCAACCGGCTTACTGGCGGATCGCGTCGGCGAAAGCGAGCGGCTGCTCGGTGTGCTGGGCGCGCTCGGCGATCCAGTCGATCACCTGCTCCTCCATCACCCGGCCCTGCAGGTTGCTCATCAGCTGACGGTCATTGCGGTACAGCTCGATGACCTGCTGCGGCTCCTCGTAGGTGGAAGCGATCAGGTTGAGCGTCTCGTTGAGGCGCTTGGGATCGAGCTTGAGTTCGTTGCCGCGCGCGACCTCGCCGACCAGCAGGCCGACCAGCACGCGCTTGCGCGCCGGCTCGAGGAACTGCAGGTGCGCATCGGCCGGGAGCTCGACGTTGCGGCCCTGACGGCGCGCCTGCTCGACGGCCTGGTTGGCCATGTCGCGGGCTTCGTTCTCGACCAGCCTCGGTGGCATTTCCAGCTCCGAGTAGGCAGCGATCAGCTGCTCACCGACCTCACGACGCAGGCGGCTCATGAGCGCACCCTTGAGCTCGCGCTCCAGGTTGCTGCGGATATCGGCGCGGAACTGCTCCGCATCACCGCTCTTGATGCCGAAGCTCTTGATGAAGGTTTCATCCACGTCCGGCAGCAGCGGCTCGGACACCTTGCCGACCGTCAGGCTGACCATGACTTTCTTGCCGGCGAACTGCGGCACGCGCCACTCGGCCGGGAACTCGATTTCGGTGTCCCTGGACTCGCCCGCCTTCATGCCGACCAGCGCCGACTCGATCGCCGGCAACATCGCACCGGAACCGATGACGGTGGTGCCGCGCTCGGCACCCTCGGCCGGCAGACGCTCGCCATCGACGGTGGAGAACGTCTCCAGCTCGACCGCGTCGCCTTCCTGCGCAGCCCGCTCGACCACGTTCCACGTGCGGCGCTGCAGACGCAGGTTCTCGACCATCGTGTCGATGTCCTCGTCCTTCACCTCGGAGGTGTGGCGCACGACGTTGAGCGTGCTCACGTCGATCTCGCCGAAGTCCGGCACCACCTCGAAGGTCGCCACGTAGGCGAGCTCAGCGGCCGCATCGCCCGCCGGTTCGATGGACGGGTTGCCCGCGATCTGCAGCGACTGCTCGCGCACCGCGCTGCCGAAGGTTTCGCGAACGAGGTTGTCGAGGACTTCGGCACGGACCTGCGGACCGAAGCGCTGCTCGATGACCTTGGCCGGAACCTTTCCGGGACGGAACCCCTTGATCTTGGCACCGCGCGAAATATCGCGCAGGCGGCCCCCCACCTCGCTCTCGAACCGGTCGGCCGGGAGGTTGAAGGTCATGCGGCGTTCAAGGGCACCGAGCGATTCGACCGAAACTTGCATATCCACTCCTGCAACCGCGGCAGATGCCGACGGCACGATAGTTGTTGGGTCTGGCTGGCCGCGGAAAGCCGGAACTCTGCCAGCGGCCGAACGCGCTAGTTTGGCGGATTCCGGCCGTCGCTTCCAGTGGTTTGCCACTCGCGACGACGATCCGGCCTGCCTGGATGGTGCGAAAGGGGGGACTCGAACCCCCACGCCTTGCGGCACTGGTACCTAAAACCAGGGCGTCTACCAATTCCGCCACTTTCGCTTGCTGCCTTCCGCGACAAGACGGGTTGCGTCGCTGCCGGGCCGGCGACAACAACCCTATGCTGCGGACGGGCAAAAAAAAACACCTGGCGCGAACCAGGTGCTTCAATTTTGGTGGGCCGTGAAGGATTCGAACCTTCGACCTATTGATTAAGAGTCAACTGCTCTACCAACTGAGCTAACGGCCCGCAACTCGCAAAATTGTACAGCAACAATCCACAAAAACGATGGGGTGGAAGACGGGATTCGAACCCGCGACCCTCGGAATCACAATCCGATGCTCTAACCAACTGAGCTACATCCACCACAGGGAAACGACTGCAAACAACGTGACGCAATTATCGCACGGTTGGCGCGCCCGGCAGGACTCGAACCTGCAACCATCGGCTTAGAAGGCAGATGCTCTATCCGGTTGAGCTACGGGCGCCTGCGTGAATCTTACCGACGCCGTTGAACAAGTGGTCGGGGCAGAGGGATTCGAACCCCCGACCCTCTGGTCCCAAACCAGATGCGCTACCAGACTGCGCTATGCCCCGATCCGGGCTTTCGTTGCACGCCTATGCCGCGAAAGGCCGGCCATTCTGTGCCCAGTCCGGCTTGGTGTCAATGCCCGGATACCCGTGACGGCGCCCGATGTATGCTTGCCGGATCACACTATGGCCGCCCAGGGGGCACGCATGATCCGCAGCAGCAATCCGGCGTTGAAGAGCGCCAGCTTCCTTGACCTGCACAGCGGGGCGATCGTCCGCGGCGGCAGCGACGTGATGACCCTGAACGGCACGGTCAACAAGACCGGCATGCTGCTGTTGCTGTGCGTGCTGACCGCCTCGTTCGCGTGGAGCCAGGTGAGTACGCCGGCCGGGATCGTGGGTGCCCAGCCCTACATGTGGGGTGGCCTGATCGGCGGACTGGTGCTGGCGATGGTCACGATCTTCAAGAAGGAATGGGCACCGGTCACCGCGCCTCTGTATGCGCTGGTGGAAGGCTTCTTCCTCGGCGCGATCTCGGCGATGTTCAACCACATGTACGAAGGCATCGTGATGCAGGCGGTACTGCTCACCTTCGGCACCCTGTTTGCGTTGCTGTTCGCCTACCGCTCCGGGCTGGTCAAGGCGACCGAGAACTTCAAGCTGGGCGTGGTCGCTGCCACCGGCGGCGTGTTCCTGGTCTACATGGCGAGCATGGTGCTGGGCTTTTTCGGCATCAACATCCCGATGATCCACGAGTCCGGGCTGCTCGGTATCGGTTTCAGCCTGGTGGTGGTCGTCATCGCAGCGTTGAACCTGGTGCTGGACTTCGATTTCATCGAAACCGGTGTCGAGCAGGGAGCTCCAAAGTACATGGAGTGGTACGGCGCATTCGGCCTGATGGTCACGCTGGTATGGCTGTACGTCGAGTTCCTGCGGTTGCTGTCCAAGCTGCAGTCGCGCGACTGACGACTGCTGCCATGACCGCAGAAAAGGGCGCTCAAGGCGCCCTTTTTCATGCCTGTTCCCGGACTGCGACGGTATCCGTCGCAAGCCCCTCATCCCTGCCAACGGCCAACCCAACCCGCGATGGCCACAGCATGAAGCCGATCGCCACCACGGCCAACAACCAGCAGTACCAGACCTTGCCGGCGATCAGCAGCGGTGACAGACCGGCCAGCGACCCGGCCAGCAGGATCTGCGCGCCGTACGGCAGGACGCCCTGCGCGACACATGAATAGATGTCCAGGATGCTGGCCGCGCGACGCGGCGTCACGCCGTGCCGCTGGGCGATGTCTTTCGCCAGGCTGCCGCCGACCAGGATTGCCACGGTGTTGTTGGCGGTCAGCACGTCGCCGCCCACCGCCAGCGCGGCGATGCTGAGTTCACCCGCCCGGCGCCCTTGATTGCCGCGGGCGAAACGGGCGATCGTCGCAGCCAGCCAGGCCAGGCCACCGCTGGCCTTGATCAGCGCGGCCAGACCGCCGATCAGGATCGACAGCAGCGTGATTTCCACCATTCCCTCGAAGCCGGTGTAGATGTCGTTGGCATAACTGACCACGTCGTAGCCGTCGGCCATGAAGAAGCCGAACACGCCCGCCAGCAGCAGCCCGATCGCAAGCACCAGCACCACGTCGAGCCCGAGCAGCGCCAACGCCAGCACCGCCAGGTACGGCAGCACCAGCCACGGCGAAGCGGCATGGGTCGGCGCCACCGGCGCGGCATCACCGAGGAAGGCGAGCAGTACGATCGTGGCCACCGCCGCCGGCAGCGCGATCTTGAAGTTCTCGCGGAACTTGTCGCGCATCGCACAACCCTGGCTGCGGGTGGCGGCAATGGTGGTATCGGAGATGATCGACAGGTTGTCGCCGAACATCGCGCCACCGACCACCGCACCCAGTACCAGTGCCTTGTCCATCCCGGCCGCATCCGCCAGGCCGGTCGCGATGGGAACCACGGCGGCGATCGTGCCCATCGATGTGCCGATCGACAACGACACAAAGCTGGCGACGACGAACAGTCCCGGCAGGATCAGCTCCGGCGGCAGGGTTCCCAGACCCAGCGCGACGACCGCATCCACCGCACCGATCGCCTTGGACACGGTGGCGAACGCACCGGCCAGCAGGAACACCAGCACCATCAGCATCACGTTGCTGTGGCCCATGCCAGCCAGCAGGGTGTCCACCGGCTTCATGTTGCGACGCCAGGCGATCCAGGCGCCCAGCGCCAGCGCCGGCAGGATCGCGACCGGGGCCCGCAACTGGTAGAAACCCATCGGTTCGCCCTGCGCCGTGAAATACAGCCCGGCACCGAAGAACAGCGCCAGGAACAGCAGCAGCGGCAGCAGCGCGATGGCACTGGGACGCGCCGAAAGATCCGGGCCGGAACAATCATTCATCGCTTTATTCGGATACAAGGAACAAGCCGCGCAGTGTGCCGACTGGACCGGCCGCTGTCGAGCGCAGGAATGGGATGCTGGATATCGCCGCGCGCACAAAAAAACGGGGCGCCTTTGAGGCACCCCGTTCGGTCCGAATTGAAGCCGTGGACGTAAAGCTGTGGAACCGGTGGATGGCAGGCCGGCCGATGCGGACTCAAACCACCAGGCCCGAACCGCCCTGGTCAAACCAGGCTTGATCAAACCCGGCTGGCGATTGCCCTGGCAAAGTCCATCGTGCTGCTGGTGCCGCCAAGATCCGCCGTCAGGCTGTCGCGGGCTTCGAGCGTCGCCACGATCGCCTCGCGCACCCTGAGCGCCTTGTCCGTCATGCCCAGGTGGTCGAGCATCTGCGAGGCACCGAGCAACAATGCGCACGGATTGGCCTTGCCTTGGCCGGCGATGTCCGGCGCGGTGCCGTGGACAGCCTCGAAGATCGCCGCGTCGGCGCCGATGTTGGCCCCGGGAATGAGGCCGAGGCCGCCGATCAGGCCCGCGCACAGGTCGGAGATGATGTCGCCGAACAGGTTCGTGGTGACGATCACGTCGAACTGCTCGGGACGCATCACCAGCTGCATGCAGGCATTGTCCACGATCATTTCGTTGCACTCGATGTCCGGATATTCCTTCGCCACGTCGCGCGCGGCGTTGAGGAACAGGCCGGAGGTCGATTTCAGGATGTTGGCCTTGTGCACCACGGTCACCTTCTTCCGCCCGGCCTTGCGGGCCAGGTCGAAGGCGTAGCGCACGATGCGCTCGGAGCCCTTGCGGGTGTTGCGGGTCACCGACACCGCCCAGCTTCCGTCGGGCGCCGTTTCCTGGCCTTCGGCACTGTAGGCGCCCTCGGTGTTCTCGCGCACGGTGACGATGTCCACCCCTTCGCTGAAGCGCGACCGGGTGTTGGGGAACGAGGTCGCCGGACGGACGTTCGCATACAGATCGAAGTGGCGGCGCAACTGCACGTTGACCGAGGAGAAGCCGCCGCCGACCGGCGTGGTCAGCGGGCTCTTCAGCGCCACCTTGTTGCGGCTGATGGAATCGAGCGTGGCCTGCGGCAGCAGCTCGCCGTGCTTCTCGAGCGCCATCAGCCCGGCATCGGCCTCTTCGTAGGCGAGCCCGAGCTTCATGGCATCGAGCACATGCAGGGTGGCGTCCATGATCTCCGGGCCGATGCCATCGCCGCGGATGACCGTGATTGTCTGGGTCATTGTGTGGGGTCCAGGGTGGGGGGACGCCATTGCGCGAGCGGGCGTCTGGGGGCGGAAAGCAGCACGCAATTATGCCAAATGCGGCCCCCTGCTGTCCGGCGCTCCCGGGAACGCAGCGGTGCGGCCCTTCCCTGCCCTGGGGGCGCCGCCAGGGGCGCTCGCGGGGCTCAGTCGTGGTGGTGTCCGTCCGGGGGAGCGTCGGCGCCGGACTCGAGCCGGTCGAGGAAGTCCACGGCGCGACGCAGGTGCGGGATCACGATGCTCCCGCCCACCACCAGCCCGATCGAGAACGCCTCGAACATGGCGTTGCGGCCAACCCCCGCATCGCGGCAGCGCGCGACGTGATAGCTGATGCAGTCGTCGCAGCGCAGCACCAGCGATGCCACCAGTCCGAGCAGCTCCTTGGTCGCCACGTCGAGCGCGCCGGCCTGGTAGGCCTGGGTGTCGAGTGCGAAGAAGCGGCGGACGACCTGGTTGGGCTCGGCGAGGATGCGTTCATTCATGCGTTCGCGGAATTCCGTGAAGGCCCGGACGCGATCGCCGTCGTCACCGGCGCTCATGCGCCCTTCCCCACCAGCAGCGGCTCGAAGCCGCCGGCGCGGTGCAGGGCCATCATGTCGTCGTAGCCGCCGACGTGG
>DATJBR010000380.1:0-2401 GCA_035515255.1 Lysobacter sp.
GCCCGCGAAAACGCCGCCTGCCTCCACGCCGGCGGTGGCCAAGCCGGAGCCGAAGCCTGCCACCGTGCCGGCATCAACGAAACCGGCCGCCGCGAATGTCGGCTTCGCCGTGCAACTGGGGGCGTTCAGCAATCAGGCCGAAGCGATCGCGCTGCGTGACCGCGCGCGCAGCCTGGGCCTGAGCGCGTTCGTCGAGACGGTGAGCACGGCTGAAGGCAAGTCCCTGACCCGGGTGCAGGTCGGACCGGTGGCCGACCGTGCCGCCGCCGACCAGCTCAAGGCGCAGGCGGCCAGCAAGCTGGGCATTTCCGGCTTCGTGCGTCCGCACCCGTGAGGCGTGGCGTGACGCGGCGATGAGTGCGATCGATTGGGTGTTGCTGGCGGTCGTCGCGGTGTCGGCCCTGTTCGGATTGATGCGCGGGCTGATCGGCGTGCTGGCGTCGTTGGCGGCGTGGCTGCTGGCGGGCTGGGCGGCGTTCCAGTTCGGTGCGCAGGTCGCGTTGCTGCTGGCCAGCGATGGCGAGCCGGGTGCGGGCCAGCTGTTCGGCGGCTACGCGCTGGCCTTCATCGTGGTGCTGATGGTGGTCGGGCTGGTCGGCTGGATTGTGCGCAAGCTGGCGCACTCGGTCGGCCTGTCGGGGCTGGACCGGATGTTCGGATTGCTGCTCGGGACGGCCCGCGGGGCCTTCATCGCCTGCGCGTTGCTGTTGCTGCTGGGACTGACCGAACTCCCGCGCGAAGCGTCGTGGCAGGCGTCGCGGGTGGTGCCGTTGTTCGTGCCCGGAGCGCAGTGGATGAGTATCTGGTTGCCCGACTGGGTGGCCCGGCGAGTGGATCTGCACGGTGAGGCGGAAGGCGCGGCGCTGCTGTCTCCGGCCGGTCTTCCCATGTTGCCGGGAGTGACTTCACCAGGGTCGGATCTCCCGCCGCCGGAGCTGCCGGCGCCGGTCATGCCATCTTCGTCTGGCGACTGATGCGCATTTGTCTCCAACCGCAATAACCCCTGCCGCCAGTGCGGCAACCACCGATCAACTTCCAGCCATCCAGGATCCACCACCATGTGCGGCATTATCGGAATCGTCGGCCACCACGACGTCGCGGCCCAACTCTACGACGGCCTCATGGTGCTCCAGCATCGCGGCCAGGACGCGGCCGGCATGGCCATCGCCAACGGCAGTCGCCTGTTGCTGCACAAGGGCAATGGACTGGTCAGCGATGTGTTCGACGACGATTCCATGCGGCGGCTGGTGGGTCACGTCGGCATCGGCCACTGCCGCTACCCGACTGCCGGCAGCGAGGGCGATGACGAGGCGCAGCCGTTCTACGTCAACTCGCCGTACGGCATCGCGCTGGCGCACAACGGCAACCTGGTCAACACCGATGCGCTGCGCAGCGAGGTGTTCCAGCAGGATCGCCGCAACATCAACACCGAGTCGGATTCGGAAGTGCTGCTGAACGTGTTCGCGCACGAGCTGGGCAGCCGGGAGGCGTTGTCGCCGGAGACGGCGTTCAAGGCGGTCACCGGCGTGTATCGGCGCTGCGTGGGTGGCTACGCGGTGGTCGCCACGGTGCTGGGTCTGGGGCTGGTCGCGTTCCGCGATCCCAACGGCATCCGGCCGCTGGTGCTGGGCAAGCGCACCGGCGCGGCGGGCGATGAGTACGCGGTGGCGTCGGAGTCGGTGGCGTTCGACCTGACCGGCTTCAAGCGGGTGCGCGACGTGTTGCCGGGCGAGGCGATCGTGATCACCGCCGATGGCGTGTTGCATGCCCGCCAATGCGTCGAGCCGGGGGTGCACACGCCGTGCATCTTCGAATACGTGTATTTCGCACGACCGGATTCGCTGATCGACGACATCTCGGTGCACAAGGCGCGCATGCGGATGGGGCAGAAGCTGGGCGAGAAGATCCTGCGCCTGCGGCCCGGACACGACATCGACACGGTGATCCCGATTCCCGATTCCTCGCGCGATGCGGCGCTGGAAGTCGCCAACGTGCTCGGGGTGAAGTACCGCGAGGGGTTCATCAAGAACCGCTACGTCGGCCGCACGTTCATCATGCCGGGGCAGGAGCAGCGGGTGAAATCGGTGCGTCGCAAGCTCAATCCGATTCCGCTGGAGTTCCGCAACCGGGTGGTGTTGCTGGTGGATGATTCGATCGTGCGCGGTACGACGTCGCGGCAGATCGTGCAGATGGCGCGCGATGCGGGCGCGCGCAAGGTCTATCTGGCCTCGGCGGCGCCGCCGGTGCGATATCCGAACATCTATGGCATCGACATGCCCAGTTGCGAGGAGTTGATCGCGCACGGGCGCAGCGAGGAGGAGATCGAGACGCTGCTGGGCTGCGACTGGCTGATCTACCAGGATCTGGCGGATCTGGAGGAGTCGGTGTCGGGGCCGAAGCA
>DATJBR010000381.1:0-1615 GCA_035515255.1 Lysobacter sp.
AGGACGAACCCGCATTCCTGCAGTGCCGACACCGGTTGGCGATGGTGGCTTGCCGCCGTCGTCCCCGCCTCGTCGCACCCCAAGGAAATGCCGTATGTCCACGCCCGACACCGACAACCCGCAGTACCGTAAATTCCAGCAGCAGGCCGCTGAAGGCCACACCCGCATCCCGGTGGTACGCGAGGTGTTCTCCGACCTCGACACGCCGTTGTCGGTCTACTTGAAACTCGCCGACGGCCCGCACACCTACCTGTTCGAGTCGGTCGAGGGCGGCGAGCGCTTCGGCCGCTATTCGATCATCGGCCTGCCGGCCACCCGCGTGTACGCTTTCGCCGGCCACACCTTGTATGTCACCGAGCACGGCGAGCTGGTCGAAGCGCGCGAGGTCGCCGATCCGTTTGCCGAGGTCGAACGCCTGCGCACGCAATATTCGGTGCCGAAGATCGACGGCCTGCCCGGTTTCACCGGCGGCCTGGTCGGCTGGTTCGGATTCGAGTGCATCCAGTACATCGAGCCGCGCCTGGCCGCGCCGGGCCCGGATGGCGAGCCCAGGCCCGACGGAGGTCTTGTCGATGAGCTGGGCACCCCCGACATCCTGCTGATGCTGAGCGAGGAAGTGGCGGTGTTCGACAACCTCAAGGGCCGGCTGTACCTGATCGTCCACGCCGATCCGGCCGAACCGCAGGCCTGGGCGCGCGCCAACAGGCGCCTCGACCAGCTGGTGCACCGGCTGCGGAGCAGCGGCACGACCTATCCGGAAACGCTCGATCCGGCCGGCCTGGAGGAGGCGGATTTCGTCTCCGGTTTCACCCGCGAGGGCTTCATTGAGGCGGTCGAGAAGTCCAAGCAGTACATCCGCGACGGCGACATCTTCCAGGTCGTGCTGAGCCAGCGCCTGAGCGTGCCGTTCAAGGCCCGGCCGGTGGATGTCTACCGCGCCCTGCGTGCGCTGAACCCGTCGCCGTACATGTACTTCCTGGATGTCGGCGAAATGCAGGTGGTCGGTTCCTCGCCGGAGATCCTGGTGCGCCTGCAATACGACGCCGCCGGGCAGGGCACGGTCACCGTGCGCCCGATCGCCGGCACCCGCCCGCGCGGCGCGACGCCGGCCGAGGACGACGCGCTGGAAGCCGAACTGCTGGCCGACCCGAAGGAGCGCGCGGAGCACCTGATGCTGATCGACCTGGGCCGCAACGATGTCGGCAAGGTCAGCCAGCCGGGTACGGTCGAGGTCGGCGAGCAGTTCGTGATCGAGCGCTACAGCCATGTCATGCACATCGTCAGTGAGGTCACCGGCACCCTGAAGCCGGGTCTCAGCTACGCCGACGTGCTGCGTGCGACCTTCCCGGCCGGCACTGTCAGCGGCGCGCCGAAGATCCGCGCGCTGGAAGTGATCCGCGAACTGGAGCCGATCAAGCGCAATGTCTACGCCGGCTCCATCGGCTATCTGGGCTGGCACGGCGATGCCGACACCGCGATCGCGATCCGCACCGCGGTGATCCAGGACGGCCGCCTGCACGTGCAGGCCGGCGCCGGCATCGTGCACGACTCCGACCCGGTCAAGGAGTGGGAAGAAACCATGAGCAAGGGGCGCGCGCTGTTCCGTGCGGTCGCC
>DATJBR010000382.1:0-2946 GCA_035515255.1 Lysobacter sp.
CATGCTTGCCCGGATCGAACAGACCAACTCAAGCCATCAGCGCGGAATCGCCAGGTGGCGCGCTTCGATCGGATTGCCTATGCCGCGGGGCGTGGTCAGGATCACGGCATCGGCTGGCATGGGCGCGCCGTGTTGCAGGTGTGCCCAGGTGCGGTCGAGCGCTTCGTAGACGTACGGCAACAGCGGCAGGTAGTGGGCGCCATAGACGGGCAGGCCGAGGAAGGCGTCGAAGTGCTGTGCGTTCTTGACCTGCCAGTGATGCACGTCGCGTCCAGCCGCCTGCGCGGTGGCGACATAGGGTGCGCTGCTGAAGGCCGGCGGCACCAGACCATCGTCCAGACCGTGGATCACCATCACCGGCAGACCCTCACGCGGCAGGCCGGCACGGACCTCCGCGATGCCCTCGCGTATGCGATCGGCGGCATCGCTCTCCCCGTCCCAGAGCGCGCGCAGGCACTGCAATTCGGCCAGCGGCGCGACCGGGTCGAAAGCCGGCGAGACGATATTGACGCCATTGCCGGGGGGAATACCGGCCGCTTCGGATGACCACGCGGCACGCTCGGTGGCCGTGGCCGGACGCTGGCTGCCGTCGGCGGCAATCGCCGAGAACGAATACCTGCACGGATGTTCGGCCGCGCCATAACGCCCGTAGGCCGACGCGTAGGTGACCGCTACCGCGCGCCACAGATCGAAGGCGACGCTGATGGAGCCTGCCCGCAACGCCTCATCGGTCCAACCGCTGGCGCGCAGGGTGTCGTAGGCGGATTGCTGCTGTTCGACCAGCGTGCTGCCACTCACCAGGCCGGCCTGGGCCAGCGCGGCGCAATGGGCGGCGGCGGTCGGCATCGGCGGAATGCCCAGCACGGGCAAGGCGCACGGCATCAACAGCATCGCCTCGGTGGTGTAGTCGTAGATCGGGCGTGCACCTGCGACGGTCACGTTCGGCTCGCCGGCCACCACGGCATCCAGCCAGCCCGCGCCATCCTCCGCCGCGCGCAGCACCGCGCCACCTCCGTTGGAGATGCCGACCGCGATCACCGTCGTGTTGTCGAAGGTGAACCGCTCCGCCTGCGGGAACGCCTCGTCCAGCGCCTGCAACGCGAACTGCGCCGCCTGCTTGACGTGTTTGCCCCAGTCGGCCTCGGGGTTGTCGCGCGAGTGCGCATGCTTGAATGCAACGCCGCTGCCGCTGTCCGGCTGCGGGACGAAGGCGAGCCCGTCGCCGGGTGCGCCCACCGTGCCGTCCACACGCACGCCCAGCCCCGCGTCGAGGTCGAAGTAGTCGCTGCCCGCACCCTTGTCGGTATACGCCACGGCGCAGCCCTTCGGCAGCGCCCATGGTGCGGCGACCGCGATCGCACCCAGCACGCCGCGCGAGCCGGACGCCGGCGCGACGACGATGCAACGGGCCAGCTGGTCAAAATTGTCCGGCACCTGCACCAGTACCCGGTGCGGCTGATGGGCGCCGGGGATGCGCGCCAGCGCCTGGTATTCACGGCCCGGTGAGGGTGCGAGGCTGCCGTACAAATCGCCGTAGCCGCCGCCGGGCGCCAGATCGGCGATGCCGCGCCAGTTGCTCCAGATCGCCCGACGGCGCACTTCCTCGACCGTCGGCGCGGCGGAATCGACAAATGCCGGCGGCACCATCGCGCGCAGGCCGTCCAGGCCGAGGCCGGCGGTCAGCAGGTCGTCGGCGCCGCGATGTTCGCTCACGCTCAGCGATTCAAATGTCGTGGCATCGGCATCCATCGTCGAGCCTCCCTGGTCGGCGGATGTCGCGCAGCCGGCGACCAGGGCCAGCGCGGCGAGCATGGAAACAACAAGTGTGGGCTTTTTCATGCATCGACCTTAGCAAGCCCGCCGGTGCCGGCCATCGTACTTTCGTACCACGCCACGTCCGGGCGCACTTGCTACGCTGGCGGTTCGACCCTCACGAGCGCCCGCTGCGCCTCCGCGCCACTCGGGCCGGATGCCCGGCCAACCCCGATGCCTTCCCTGCTGATCGCCGACGACCACCCGCTGTTCCGTGCCGCCCTGCGAGGTGCGGCGGCGGACGCCGTGGCCGACCTGACCGTGCACGAGGCGGATTCGCTGGACAGCGTGCTCGCGGTGCTGGAGACCGAACCCGACATCGACCTGGTGCTGCTGGACCTGCACATGCCGGGCAACCACGGGCTGGCCGGGCTGGCGGCAATCCGTGCGCAATACCCCGGCGTGGCGGTGGTGGTGGTGTCGGCCAATGACGATCCGCGCGTGGTGCGGCGCGCACTCGACCACGGCGCGGCGGGCTACCTGCCCAAGAGCTCCGGACTGGACGAGTTGCGCGGCGCGATCCGTGCAGTGCTGGCCTGCGAGCAATGGCTGCCTCCGTCCCTGCGTGCGGCGGTGTCGCGTACCCAGAGTTCCAGCACCGACGCCGACCTCGCCGCCCGGCTGGCCAGCCTGTCGCCGCAGCAGTTCCGGGTGTTGACCTTCGTCGCCGAGGGGCTGTTGAACAAGCAGATCGCCGACCGGCTGGACGTGCAGGAGCGCACGGTGAAGGCGCACCTGTCCGCGATCTTCGAGCGTCTGGGTGTGCGCAACCGCACCCAGGCCGGCGTGGTGTTGCGCGAACTGGAACTGACCGACCCGGCGCGGCAGCTGGAAGGCTGATCGGCCCTGCCAAAGGTGGCTTGACGTCCATGGATGATCCGCCCTTTGGGCTGTTGTGGAGCGCTTCCCGCCTCCGCGGGAATGACGATAAGACGCGAGAATGACAAGCTCGTGGGAATGACGAGCTGAAGTCGGATTATTCGGGGCCTCCCTAATCCAGCCGCCGGCTGAAGCGCAGGATCGCCGCCGTCATCATCACCGTGGTGAATACCGCCAGCGCCAGCATCTCCAGCCACATCTCGCCCAGCCCGGCGCCGCGCAGCATGACGCCGCGGATCAGGCGCAGGAAATGGG
>DATJBR010000383.1:0-3998 GCA_035515255.1 Lysobacter sp.
AGGACGAACCCGCATTCCTGCAGTGCCGACACCGGTTGGCGATGGTGGCTTGCCGCCGTCGTCCCCGCCTCGTCGCACCCCAAGGAAATGCCGTATGTCCACGCCCGACACCGACAACCCGCAGTACCGTAAATTCCAGCAACAGGCCGCTGAAGGCCACACCCGCATCCCGGTGGTGCGCGAGGTGTTCTCCGACCTCGACACGCCGTTGTCGGTCTACCTGAAACTCGCCGACGGCCCGCACACGTACCTGTTCGAGTCGGTCGAGGGCGGCGAGCGCTTCGGCCGTTATTCGATCATCGGCCTGCCGGCCACCCGCGTGTATGTCTTCGCCGGCCACACCCTGTATGTCACCGAGCACGGCGAGCTGGTCGAGGCGCGCGAGGTCGCCGATCCATTCGCCGAGGTCGAGCGCCTGCGCACGCAATATTCGGTGCCGAAGATCGACGGCCTGCCCGGTTTCACCGGTGGCCTGGTCGGCTGGTTCGGCTTCGAGTGCATCCAGTACATCGAGCCGCGCCTGGCCGCGCCGGGCCCGGGTGGCGAGCCCAGGCCCGACGGAGGTCTTGTCGACGAGCTCGGCACCCCCGACATCCTGCTGATGCTGAGCGAGGAAGTCGCGGTGTTCGACAACCTCAAGGGCCGGCTGTACCTGATCGTCCACGCCGACCCGGCCGAATCGCGAGCCTGGGCGCGGGCGAACCGGCGCCTCGACCAGCTGGTGCACCGGCTGCGGAGCAGCGGCACGACCTATCCGGAAACGCTCGATCCCAGCGGCCTGGAGGAGGCGGATTTCGTCTCCGGTTTCACCCGTGAGGGCTTCATTGAGGCGGTCGAGAAGTCCAAGCAGTACATCCGCGACGGCGACATCTTCCAGGTTGTGCTGAGCCAGCGCCTGAGCGTGCCGTTCAAGGCCCGGCCGGTGGATGTCTACCGCGCCCTGCGTGCGCTGAACCCGTCGCCGTACATGTACTTCCTGGATGTCGGCGAGATGCAGGTGGTCGGTTCCTCGCCGGAGATCCTGGTGCGTCTGCAATACGACGCCGCCGGGCAGGGCACGGTCACTGTGCGCCCGATCGCCGGCACCCGCCCGCGCGGCGCGACGCCGGCCGAGGACGACGCGCTGGAAGCCGAGCTGCTGGCCGACCCGAAGGAGCGCGCCGAGCACCTGATGCTAATCGACCTGGGCCGCAGCGATGTCGGCAAGGTCAGCCAGCCGGGCACGGTCGAGGTCGGCGAGCAGTTCATGATCGAGCGCTACAGCCACGTCATGCACATCGTCAGCGAGGTGACCGGCACCCTGAAGCCGGGTCTCAGCTACGCCGACGTGCTGCGCGCGACCTTCCCGGCCGGCACTGTCAGCGGCGCGCCGAAGATCCGCGCGCTGGAAGTGATCCGCGAACTGGAGCCGATCAAGCGCAATGTCTACGCCGGCTCCATCGGCTACCTGGGCTGGCACGGTGATGCCGACACCGCGATCGCGATCCGCACCGCGGTGATCCAGGACGGCCGCCTGCACGTGCAGGCCGGCGCCGGCATCGTGCACGACTCCGACCCGGTCAAGGAATGGGAAGAAACCATGAGCAAGGGACGCGCGCTGTTCCGCGCCGTCGCCGAAGCGGCGCGGGGGCTTTGACATGCTGTTGATGATCGACAACTACGACAGTTTCACCTGGAACCTCGTGCAGTACCTGCAGGTGCTCGGTGCCGAGGTGAAGGTGATCCGCAACGACGAGCTGTCGGTACTGCAGATCGAGGCGCTGGCTCCGGAGCGGATCGTGATCTCGCCCGGGCCGTGCACGCCGAACGAGGCCGGCGTATCGCTCGATGTGATCCGGCACCTGGGTGCGCGGATCCCGCTGCTGGGCGTCTGCCTGGGCCACCAGGCCATCGGACAGGCCTACGGCGGCGAGGTGGTACGGGCGAAGACGATCATGCACGGCAAGACCTCGCGCATCCGCCACCAGGGTCAAGGCGTGTTCGCCGGTTTGCCGGATGCGTATGAAGCCACGCGTTACCACTCGCTGGTGGTGGCGCGCGAGACCCTGCCAGAGTGTCTGGAGATGACCGCGTGGACCGACGCAGAGGACGGTGCCTTCGATGAAATCATGGGCCTGCGCCACCGCGAACATCCCGTCGAAGGCGTGCAGTTCCATCCCGAGTCGATCCTGACCGAGCATGGCCACGCGCTGCTGAAGAATTTCCTGGGGCGCTGACGCGGTTGCCTCGTTGCAGGAGCGACGTGAGTCGCGACCCACTGAACCATCCGCTGCGGCCATGAAGGGATGTGCAGGTCGCGACTCACCGGCGGAGGCATGCCTCCGCCACTCCTACGACCGAAGGAAGTCCAGTCGGACGACCGCAGGAAGTCCCCGTGGGACATAAACCCGAGACAAACAAAGATGCCCATCACCCCGCAAGAAGCCCTGCAACGCACCATCGAACACCGCGAAATATTTTTTGACGAGATGGTCGACCTGATGCGCATGATCATGCGCGGCGAGGTCAGCCCGATGATGACCGCGGCGATCCTGACCGGCCTGCGGGTCAAGAAGGAGACCGTCGGCGAGATCGCCGGCGCGGCGCAGGTGATGCGCGAGTTCGCACGCCCGGTTGAGGTCGCTGATCGCAGTCACCTGGTCGACATCGTCGGCACCGGTGGCGACGGCGCCAACACCTTCAACATCTCCACCGCGAGCACGTTCGTGATCGCCGCCGCCGGTGGCCGGGTCGCCAAGCACGGCGGCCGCAGCGTGTCGTCCAAGTCGGGCAGCGCCGATGCGTTCGAGGCGCTGGGTGCGTCGATCGAGCTGCAGCCCGAACAAGTCGCCGCATGCATCGCGCGCACCGGCATCGGCTTCATGTACGCGCCGCTGCACCACCCGGCGATGAAGGTGGTCGCCCCGGTGCGCCGCGAGATGGGCGTGCGTACGTTGTTCAACATCCTAGGCCCGCTGACCAATCCGGCCGGTGCGCCGAACATCCTGATGGGCGTGTTCCATCCCGACCTGGTCGGTATCCAGGTGCGGGTGCTGCAGGAGATGGGCGCGCAGCGTGCGCTGGTGGTCTGGGGCCGCGACGGCATGGACGAGCTGTCGCTGGGTGCCGGCTCGCTGGTCGGCGAACTGCGCGACGGCAAGGTCACCGAATACGAGCTGCACCCGGAAGACTTCGGCATTGCGATGTCGGCCAGCCGCAACCTCAAGGTCGATGGCCCGGAAGCGTCGATCGCGATGCTGCGTGATGTGCTCGACAACCGTCCGGGGCCGGCGCTGGACATCGTCGCCCTCAACGCCGGTGCCGCGCTGTATGTGGCCGGCGTCGCCGACAGCATCGCCGATGGCATCGAGCGTGCACGCGAGGCAATCGCATCCGGCGCGGCGCGCGCCAGGCTGGACGAGTTCGTCGCCACCACCCGCGAACTCGCGGGACAATAAATACCCATCGTCATTCCCGCCTTCGCGGGAGCGACAGCACCACCGGAGCCAGCAGCACGCAATGACCGACATCCTGCAGAAGATCCTCGCCCGCAAGCACGAGGAGATCGACCAGCGCAGCAAGATCCGCTCGCTGGAAAGCGTGCGCGCCCGCGCCGACAACCAGCCGCCGACCCGCGGCTTCGTCGAGGCGATCAAGCGCCGGCACGCGGCGGGCGAGCCGGCGGTGATCGCCGAGGTCAAGAAGGCGAGCCCGTCAAAGGGCCTGATCCGCAAGGACTTCGATCCCGCCGCGATCGCGCGCAGCTACGAAGCCGGCGGCGCGGCCTGCCTGTCGGTGCTCACCGATGTCGACTTCTTCCAGGGCAGCAACCGCTACCTGGGCGAGGCGCGCGAAGCCTGCCGCCTGCCGGTTCTGCGCAAGGATTTCATCGTCGATCCCTATCAGGTGTACGAGGCGCGCATGATCGGCGCGGACTGCATCCTGCTGATCGTCGCCGCGCTGGAAGACGGGCCGATGGTGGAGATGGCCAACCTCGCCCACGAGCTGGGCATGGACGT
>DATJBR010000384.1:0-2400 GCA_035515255.1 Lysobacter sp.
TTGCAGGCGGCCGGTTTCCGAGGCCTGCTCGCGTGCCGCCTCGCGCTGGGTGGCCAGTTCCGTCGCCAGCCGATCACGTTCGTCGCGCATCGCGACCAGCTCGCTGGCTTCGGCGGCTGGACGCTGGCGTTGCAACACCGCCACCAACAACACCGCGACCAGCACCACGGCCACGATCAATGCAATGAGAAGTACCTGGGTATCCATCCCGCCAGTGTAGCGGCGCCGGTCTCAGGCCCTGCGATTGCCCACCCGGCTATAACCGGTCATTGCGCCAAACCGCGCACGAAACCGCTCTCGGCCCAACCCGCCAGATCAACCGTTGGCGTCGGCCGGGGGTTCCGATCACCAAGCGAATATCGTGGAGCGACTGATCGGGATCCCCGGCCGACGCCCTCGTGAAACCCGAGACCGGCACACCCGGGAAAGTCCCGACCCGCACCTCATGAAGCCCCCGACCAGCGCCCCGACACGGCTCTTCAGTCCAGCACCCGGCAGAACACCGCTTTCAGATAGCGCGATTCCGGCACCTGCGCGAGCCACGGGTGGTCGGGACCGGCGCCGGCGACCTTTAGGATCTGCACGGTGCGGTTGGAGTAGAACGCGGCGCGGCGGAGCATGTCGAGGAACTGGTCCTCGCTGACCAGACCGGTGCAGGAGAACGTCGCCAGCAGCCCGCCGGGCTTGACCACGCCCATCGCCAGCTTGTTCATGTCGAGGTACTTCTTCAGCGCCGGGATCACCTGCTCGCGGTCGCGGGTCATCTTGGCCGGGTCGAGGATCACCACGTCGTACTGCTCGCCCGCGTTGCCGGCATCGCGCAGCCACGGGAAGATGTCGGCCTGGATGAACTTGACCGGCGCGCTGTTGAGCTTGGCGTTGCCCTTGGCGATCGACAGTACGTCGGCATCGATGTCGACCCCGACCACCTCGGTCGCGCCACGCGTCGCGGCGTAGATGCCGAAGCCGCCGGTGTTGCAGCACAGGTCGAGCACGCGCTTGCCTTCGACGTGCTGGCTCAGCCACTGGCGGTTCTCGCGCTGGTCGGCGAAGAAGCCGGTCTTGTGCGCACCGCAGGGATCGGCCCGGAACCTGATGCCGTGCTCGGTGATGACGCTGGCCTGCACCGGCTCGGTGCCACGGAAGTCGAAGCTCTCCTGCTTCTGCACGTGCTCGTCGGCGAACATGTAGAAGCGGCAGCCGGGGAACTGCTCGCGCAACGCGGTCTGGATCCACTCGCGGTGGCGGAACGCGCCGGCACTGAAGAACTCCAGCACCAGCAGGTCGGCGTAGCGGTCGATCACCAGCCCGGAAATGCCGTCACCCTCGCTGTGGAACACGCGCCAGGCGTCGCTGACCTCGTCGAGCTTCAGCACGTCGCGGCGCAACGACACCGCAGCGGCGATCTTGCGCGCGAACCAGTCGGCATCGATCACCGCGTTGGGATCGCTGTCGAGCATGCGCAGGGCGATGCGCGAATGGCCGTTGTAGAAACCGCGGCCGATCAGGTCGCCGTCCACGCCGATGACATCGACGATCGCACCGGGCCGCGGACGCTGCTCGGGCTTGGCAACCAGGCGCTGGAAGATCCACGGGTGCGAGGATTTCCAGGCGTTCTTGAGATGGACGGTGGGGATATCGTTGGTCATCGCGCCATTCTACTGGGCACTGCGGCGCTTCTCCTGTCCGATGTGCCGGGCGGGCGAAACGCTTCAGCGCAGCCCCAGCGACACCGTTCAGATCACGCCGAGCGCGATGGCACCACCGGCTTGTATTTGCGGCCGCCACCGCCACAGTTGAGTGATGCCCGAGAACACTTCCCGCGCCGCCCCGCCCCTCGACCCTGCGCCGCTCGATCCCAAGGCGCAGCGCGCAGTTGACTGCAAACGTTGGATGGGGGCATTCAACCTCAGCCTGGCCAGCGTGCTGCTGTTGCTGATGGTGTATTCGCTGCAGGACAGCGTCGACCTGCGCAACTGGATGGTGCAGCCGTGGTCGCCGATCGGCCTGCTGGGGCTGATCGGCGCGCCGCTGCTGCACGGCTCGTTCGACCACCTGGTCGCTAACGCGATCTCGCTGCTGATGCTGGGCACGCTCGCCGGCGGCATGTACCCGCGGGCGACCGTCCGTGCACTGCCGCTGATGTGGCTCGGTTCCGGCCTGGGCGCGTGGCTGCTGGGCGATCCGGGCTCGCACCATCTGGGCGCCAGCGGCATCACCCACGGCCTGATGTTCCTGGTGTTCGTGCTCGGCCTGCTGCGCCGCGACCGGCCCGCGATCGCCGCGGCGATGATCGCGTTCTTCCTCTATGGCGGCATGCTGCTGACCGTGTTCCCACGCGAGGTCGGGGTGTCGTGGCAGGCGCACCTGGGCGGGGCGGTCGGCGGCGTGCTGGCGGCG
>DATJBR010000385.1:0-11353 GCA_035515255.1 Lysobacter sp.
ACTGAAATTGGGGACCTGTTGCGCGAGCGTATCGGCGTAGCGGCCGCTGTCGGGGCCATCGAGCAGCCGGGATAGGCGGAGTTGTTCCTCGGCCAACGCGATGAGCCGCTGGGTGTTGTCCGGATCGGTCACGCTGAGCGTGGTATCCAGGCCTTGCAGTGCGGTGATGTGCAGCTCGGTGTCCAGCAGGCCGTGCCGGGGCAGAGCTTCGAGCACCTCCTCGAACAGGACCTTGGCGGCCTGCGGGTTGCCACTGAACAGGCTCATGGCGCGGCTGACCCTGGCGCTCAGCAGCGGTTCCGGGTCGCCATCCTCCGCCAGCACCCGCTCGCCCAGTGCAATGGCCGCATCGGCATGTCGTTGTGCGGTATCGACCTCGCCGCGTTCGCGGGTCAGCTGGCTGAGTTCCTGCTCGATGCGGAGCCGTTCGCGGATCTGTGACGCCCCGCTGCCCAGCAGCGACCGAGCCTGTTCCAGATCCGCCTGCGCTTCCTCGTACTGGCCCAGCGCCAGGCGGGCCTGGCCGGTGAGCATCAGGATGTCGGCCGCGGCCAGCGGATCGGTGGCCAGCACGTCCGCGCGCGCGCGGCGGGCGCCTTCGTCGAGCAGTTCCAGCGCATCGGGCACGCCGCCGGTGGCCGGTTCGGTGGAGGCGAACACGCGCTGCAGGAAGTCGCGCACCAGTACGGCGCGTTGCGCCTGCGCGCGGGCGTTGTCCGCTTCGCGGCGGGCGACGTCCGCCTGCCACAGCGTCGCCCCGATGCCGCCGGCGAGACTCGCTGCCAGCAGCACCGCTGCCGCCACGCCCAGCTTGTTGCGCCCCACGAACTTGCGGAAGCGGTACGCCAGTCGCGGCTTCTGTGCCTGTACCGGCTGGCCGTCGAGCCAGCGGCGCAGATCGTCGGCCAGCGCCTCGGCCGAGGGGTAGCGCTGCTCCGGGTCCTCGGCCAGGGCCTTCAGCAGCACCCGGTCGAGATCGTTCTTCAGCGGTACGTAATGGCGGTGGTAGGCATCGTCGGCAGCGCGCACCAGCAGCGAGGGCTGGGTGGACTCGCTGCCGCTGGTGGCCATCTGCGGCGTTCGCCCGGTGAGCAGGCGGTGGAGCAGGGCACCGAGGCCGTAGACATCGATCGCGGTGCTTGGCGGTGCGCCCTGCAGTTGCTCGGGCGCCGCATATCCGGGGGTCATCGCCCGCCACAGCGTCTGCGTTCGCTCGTCCAGCGAGTCGGTGAACTGGCCGATGCCGAAGTCGAGCAGGCGGACGTGGCCGCCGGCGTCCACCAGCACGTTCGAGGGCTTGAGGTCGCGGTGGATCACCAGGTTGCGATGGGCGTAGGCGACCGAGTTGCAGACCTGCAGGTACAACCGCACGATCGCGTGCGCGTCCAGCGATTGCGTCTCGCACCAGTCATTGATGCGCTGGCCTTCGACCAGCGGCATCGCCAGCCAGCAGGTGCCGTCGTCGGCGATGCCCGAATCGACCAGCGCGGTGATGTTGGGGTGGTTCAGTCGCGCGAGGATGCCGGCCTCGCGCTGGAACCGTTCGCGCCCGATGGCGCCGAGCGCGCCCAGGGTCAGGATCTTGATCGCGGCCTGCTGCCGGGCCATGCCCTGCTCGCGCCAGGCACGGTAGACCACGGCCATGCCGCCGCGGCCGAGTTCGGATTCCAGGGTCCAGCCGCCGAGGCGGCGACCGGCTAGGCCGTTGCCATCGCCGCTGAAGTCCAGTGAAGGGCGCGGGTTGCGGTGCGCGGCCAGCATCCGTTCCAGCCGGTGCCGGACGCGCTCTTCGATCTCCAGGGCGGCCAGCCAGGCTTCGCGCTCCGACTGGTCCAGCTCGAGCCACTGGCCGAACAGCGCGTCGGCGGCCTGCCACTCGGCCTGTTGCTCAGCGTCCATCGGCGGGGTCTTCCAGCATTGCCTGGAGGAACGCCCGGGCCCGCTCCCACTCGCGATAGACGGTACGTTCCGAGCAGCCCAGCAGTTCCGCGATCGCGCTGAATTCCAGGCCGCCGAAGTAGCGCCACTCGACGATCTGGCGTCGCTGCTCGCTGATACGGTCCAGTGCATCCAGCGCTTCATCCAGCGCGAGCACTTCGGTGTGGGCACCGGAATCGCCGGGAATCTGCTCGTCCAGGTTGACCCTGACCTGATCGCCACCGCGGCGTTCGGCACCGCGGTGGCGGGCGTGGTCGACCAGGATCCAGCGCATCGCGCTCGCGGCCAAGGCAAAGAAGTGGTTGCGGTCATTGGCGCTCAGCGAGCTGCCGGTCCGCAGGAACAGCTCATGCACCAGCGCAGTGGGTGTCAGGGTCGCTTCGCCGCCGCGCAGGCGGGAGTTGGCCAGCCGTCGCAGCTCGGGGTACATCGCCTCGAACACTGCCCCCATCTGGGCGACGTCGCCGTCGCGCGCGCGCGCCAGCATCCGGGTGATATCTGTCTCGTTCATGCCCAGCCCCGTACAGCATGCCCCGTCCCGGGGCGGGTGAATCGCGAAACTAGCAGTGTGCGGGAGGCAGTGGCAAACGGGCCGCTCAGCGATCCACCAGCTCCCCGCCCGGCAGGAATGCCCAGGTCCGGGTCACGTGCAGGATGTCGGGGTTCTCGTCGGTTTGCGGCAGCGGCGGGTAGGGCTCGGCCAGCTTGGCGATGCGCAGGGCGGAGGCGTCGAGCAGCGGGATGCCGCTGGTCAGCACGATTTCGGAACGCTCGACGCTGCCGTCGCGGCGGATCGAGACGCTGATGACCACCTGTCCGGCCATCCGGCGCCGGCGCGCCTCGTCGGGATAGTTGAGATTGCCCACCCGCTCGACCCGGTCGACCCAGTCGCGCAGGTAGCCGGCCCAGGCGTATTCGGTGGTGCTGGCGGAGACGAACTTGCGCTTGGGGCGCTTGGCGTAGCGTTCCGAGCGCAGGTGGATTTCCGCGGCCAGCCGCGCCATCGCCATGTCGCGATCGATCTTTTCCTGGCCCGGGGGTTGCTGGCGTTCGTCGGGCTCGGGGGTTGCCCGCGCGGTGACCACGCCGGCCTCGCCACGCGTGCTGGCAATGATCCGGGTCTGTGGCGGTGGTTGCGGCGCCGGCGATTGCGCCCGCAGTTCGCGCGGGGCGACGCCGTCGTTGGCCTGCGGTAGCGGGCCGGACCGGTTCTCGCGCGGGCGGGTGCTCTTGTCGTGCTCGCCGCCGCCCTCGTTGTTGGCCTGGGCGAGGAAGTCGGCCTGTTTCGGCGTCAGTGCGCTGGTGGTCTGGGTCAGGATCACGTCGAGGGTGGGAATCACCGGCGCCGCGCTCTCCAGCGCAAAGCCGACTCCGAGCAGCAGCACGCCGTGGACCAGCAGCGACAACACCATCGTCGCGCCCAGGCGTTGCCGCTCGTCGATGACCGGGGGGGCCACCACCGCGTTCATGTCGCGGCGGTGGTCCATGCCTCGGCGGCCCGTGCTTCGATCACATCGAACAGGCCGGCGCAGATGTTGAGGCCGAACTGCGCGTCGAGTTCACGGATGCAGGTCGGGCTGGTGACGTTGACCTCCGTGAGGTAGTCGCCGATCACGTCCAGGCCGACGAACAACATCCCGCGTCGTTTCATTTCCGGGCCGACCTGGCCCGCGATCCAGCGGTCGCGTTCGCTCAGCGGACGGCCCTCGCCACGGCCGCCGGCGGCGAGGTTGCCGCGGAACTCGTCGCCCTGCGGAATCCGCGCCAGGCAGTAGTCGACCGGCACGCCATCGACCAGCAGGATGCGCTTGTCGCCGGCGCTGATCTCGGGGATGTAGCGCTGGGCCATCGCCAGGTGGCGGCCACCCAGGGTCAGCGTCTCGAGGATCACGTTGGTGTTCTGGTCGCCGACGCGGGCGCGGAAGATCGAGTGCCCGCCCATGCCGTCCAGCGTCTTGAGCACCGCATCGCCATGCTCGGCGATGAAGGCCTTGAGCGCGCCGGCATCGCGGCTGACCAGGGTCGGCGGACAGCACTGCGGAAATTCCAGCGCAGTCAGTTTCTCGTTCATGTCGCGCAGGCCGCGCGGATCGTTGACCACCAGCGCGCCGGCTGCCTGCGCCAGGCTCAGCACCTGGGTGTCGTGGATGTAGTCCGGGTCGACAGGCGGGTCGGTGCGCATCAGCACCACGTGGCCACGCCCGAGTTCGATCTGCGACGGCGCCTGCAGATCGAACCAATGCTGAGGATCTTCGCGCACCGACAGCGCGGCCAGGTTCGCCAGCGCCCGTCCATCGCGTATGCCGAGCCCTCCGGGGACGACGTACCACAATCGATGGTCGCGTCGCTGGGCCTCCAGCAACATGGCGAACGTTGAGTCTTTGGCGATCTTGATGGACCCGATCGGGTCCATCACTACAACGATGTCAAGAGGCATGGCAGTGGCGAGTCATGGGGGCGCGACGATGGTAGCAGGCAAGCTTTGCCGTACCGACTCGATGGCACGCATTCATTATTGCCGCAAGCGGACAGCGTGCTTGACAGCTTGCATCCGGCTTGGAATAAAGGGAGCCTACGCGACGCGGACTCGGGGTTTCGCGTCAGCGCTTCGCAACACTGGGGATACTGGAAAATGCAAGACGAGGTCCGCAACGGCAGCCTCGATGGTTTGCGAGTCATGGTGATCGACGACTCCAAGACCATCCGCCGCACCGCTGAAACGTTGCTCAAGCGCGAAGGTTGCGAGGTGGTCACCGCCACCGACGGCTTCGAGGCGTTGGCAAAAATCGCCGACCAACAACCGCAGATCATTTTCGTGGACATCATGATGCCGCGACTGGACGGCTATCAGACCTGCGCGTTGATCAAGAACAACCAGGTTTTCAAGAACACCCCGGTGATCATGTTGTCCTCCAAGGACGGGCTTTTCGACAAGGCGCGTGGTCGCATCGTGGGCTCCGAACAGTACCTCACCAAACCATTCACGCGCGGGGAACTCCTCGACGCCATACGCACACACGTCAACGCCTGACCGGGGGGTAGGGCATTACATGGCACGCATTCTTCTGATCGAGGATTCGCCGACCGATACGGCGGTCCTGACCCAGTTGCTGGAACGCAACGGGCACGACGTACTGGCTTCCGGCAACGCCGAGGACGGCATTGAAATCTGCCGCCGGGAGCAACCGGACCTGGTCCTGATGGACGTGATCCTGCCCGGCATGAACGGTTTCCAGGCGACCCGCGCGCTGTCACGCGACGAGCAGACCAAATCCATCCCGGTGCTGATCGTGAGCACCAAGGGCATGGAAACCGACAAGGCCTGGGGGCTGCGTCAGGGGGCCCGGGATTACATCGTCAAGCCGCCGCGCGAAGACGAGCTGATCGCGCGCATCAACGAGCTGCTGGAGTCGTGAACCCGCCAGTCGCGGGGCTTGACCCGTTCGCGATCCTGGTCGACTACGAACGTCGCAGCCTGGCCCACGTTGCCGGCCTGCCCGAGCAACTGGATGCCCCGGGCCTGTGGCGCGGAGTGGGTTACCGCATCGGCAACCGCCGTCTGGCCTCGGGCTTCGACGAGGTGCTGGAAATCCTGCCGTTGCCGCAGGTCACGCCGGTCCCCGGCGCGCGCGCCTGGCTGCTCGGTCTGGCCAACGTGCGCGGCAACCTGCTGCCGGTGGTCGATCTGAAGCAGTTCCTGGAAGGCGAGCGCACGGTCCTGCACGAAGGCCAGCGCATGCTGCTGGTCCGTCAGCCCGGCGGCGATGTCGCGGTGCTGATCGACGAGTTGTTCGGCCAGCGCAGCTTCAACGAATCCCAGCTCGAACCCGATGGCCTCCAGACCGCCGGTCTGGTCGATGGCCGTTACACGCATTTCATCGACCGGGCCTACCGCCTGGGCGAACACGCTTGGGGAATCTTCAGCCTGGACCGGCTGGCGCGCACCCCCGAGTTCCGACAAGCCGCGTTCGAGACGCCACGGCTCGAAACCCGCGCCACTGAAAACCACGCCAGCAACGCAATTGAGGTTGAACATGAGCACTGAGATGAATTCCGTCGCCGGCAAGGCCCGCAACGTTGGGGTCAATACCTGGTTGGTCGTGCTGGGCGTGTCGGTGCTGATCTTCGGCCTGAATACCGCGTATGCCACCTGGAAAACCGCACGCCTGGGTGGTGCAAGCTCCTCCGCATCCAGTCTGCAGGTGCTTTCGCAGCGTCTGGCGGTGCAGGGTCGCGAAGCGGTCGGTGGCGACAACGCCGCGTTCGGCTCGTTCAAGGCGACCAAGGCGAAAATCGAGGCCGACATCGGCGATCTCAACAGCAATTTCGGCGACACCCCGGGGGTGTCCGGGCCGATCGCCACCACCAGCAAGACCTGGGCGCCGCTGGGCAAGAGTGCCGAGCAGGTGATCGCCAGTGAGAAGGCGGTGCTGGGACTGGCCAAGAACGCCAACAACTTCGACAAGCAGGTTCCCGACCTGCAGGCGCGCCTGGACGAACTGGTCCGCGCGATGTCGAGCAGCGGTTCGCCGTCGTCGCAGGTCTACTACGCACTTCGCCAGGTGGTGCTGTCGGGCACCATGGCGCGTCGGGTGACCGAAATCCGTGCGGGTGGCCGGACTGCCGAGGCGGCAGGCGAAGGCCTGGCGCGTGACGCCGCGGTGTTCGGCAACGTGCTGGCCGGGCTGCGCAAGGGCGATGAGACGACCGGCATCACCGCGTTGAGCAACGCCGGCGCGGTAAGCGCACTCGGCCAGGCCGAAGCGCTGTGGGCGACGATGAAGACCGATCTGGACGCGATCCTGAACAGTTCGCAGGACCTGTTCCGCGCCCAGGCCGCGGCGGACGCGATCACCACCGGTTCGGACAAGCTTTTGGCCGACAGCGAGTCGCTGTTCAGCGCATTCAACGCGTTCGGCTCGCTGAAGGACACCAGCATCCTCGGCAACCTGTGGGTCTCGATCATCTCCGGTGTCATCGCCCTGCTGGCGATCGCCGGCTTGCTGATCTCGCTGAACAAGGCGCAGCAGGTCCGCTACAACACCACCAAGGAACTCAACGACCGCAACCAGGAGGCAATCATGCGCCTGCTGGATGAGATGGGTTCGCTGGCGGAAGGTGACTTGACCGTAAAGGCGACCGTCACCGAGGACATGACCGGTGCGATCGCCGACTCCATCAACTTCGCCGTCGAGCAGCTGCGCAGCCTGGTGCAGACCATTACCGACACGTCGGTGCAGGTCGCCTCCAGCGCGCAGGAGACCCAGGCCACCGCGATGCATCTGGCCGAGGCGGCCGAGCACCAGGCGCAGGAGATCACTTCCGCGTCCAGCCGCATCAGCGAAATCGCGGCCAGTATCGACCAGGTGTCGAAGAACTCCGCCGAGTCCGCCGACGTGGCGCAGCGCTCGGTGCAGATTGCGACCAAGGGTGCTGGCGTGGTGCGCCAGACCATCCAGGGCATGGACTCGATCCGCGACCAGATCCAGGAAACCTCCAAGCGCATCAAGCGCCTGGGCGAAAGCTCGCAGGAGATCGGCTCGATCGTTGAACTGATCAACGACATTTCCGAACAGACCAACATCCTGGCGTTGAACGCGGCGATCCAGGCGGCATCGGCGGGTGAGGCGGGCCGAGGCTTCGCGGTCGTGGCCGACGAAGTACAACGCCTCGCGGAACGCTCCTCCAACGCGACCAAGCGCATCGAGTCGCTGGTGCAGACGATTCAGGCCGATACCAACGAGGCGGTCAGCTCGATGGAGCAGACCACGACCGAGGTGGTCGCCGGTGCGCGACTGGCCGAGGACGCGGGTACCGCGCTGGGCGAGATCGAGAAGGTGTCGTCGGACCTGTCGGGCCTGATTCAGGGCATCTCCACCGCGGCGCAACAGCAGTCCGGTGCGGCGGCCAACATCACCCTGACGATGAACACGATCCAGCAGATCACCTCGCAGACCACCGAAGGCGCCAACCAGACCGCGCAATCGATTGGAAACCTGGCGCAATTGGCCGCCGACCTGCGCCGCTCGGTCGCCGACTTCAAGCTCCCGGCCTGAGGCAAGAATTGGATCGAAGGATGAACAGCCTGACCCCCGGCCGCCCGCACCCGCTGCGCCACTCCTCTGAACCGGGGAGTGTCGCGCCATGACGGTGATGCGCGACGCGATCGACACCACCACGCTGGGCTGGATCAAGCCGGAGCTGGACGAGACCCTGCGCCAGGCGCGTCAGGAAATCGAGGCCTACGCCGAATCTCCGGGCGATGGCAGCGCCATGCGCATGTGCGCCGGCCACCTGCACCAGGTGCACGGCACCCTGCGCATGGTCGAGCTGTATGCACCGGCGATGGTGGCGGAGGAAATGGAGCGTCTCGCGCTGGGCTTGCTGCACGGCGAGATCACCGACCGCGACGACGCCTGCGCGATGCTGATGCGCGGTGCGGTCCAGCTGCCGGATTACCTGGAGCGGCTGCAGGGTGGGCATCGCGACATCCCGATCGTACTGCTGCCGTTGCTCAATGAGTTGCGGGCGACCCGTGGCGAGGCCGGCCTGAATGAAAGCGTGCTGTTTGCGCCCAATCTGGACCGTCCGTTGCCCGGCGACCTGCCGGCTCCGGAGGTCGCCAGCACGTCGATCCGTACCGGCGTGCGACCGGTCAGCAGCAACCTGACCGCCCTGCGCGACGCGCTGGCGCAGTGGCCCGAAGGCGGGGTGCCGGCGGATGCCGCGCACCTGGCGACCGTCGTGGACGGCCTGCTCGCCGAAGTGGCGGTCGAGCCGTTGCGGCGCATGTTGTGGGTGGCGTCCTCGGTGGCCGGTGCGCTGCGCGATGGCGCATTGCCGCCGACCCGCGCACTGCGCCTGGCGTTCGGCGGGGTCGAGCGCGAGGCGCGGCAGATCCTGCATGACAACGGCTACAACGCGCCGGGCGTCGAGCCGAACGCGGAGCCGACCCGACAGCTGCTTTATCACGTGGCCCACAGCGAAGGTGGCCACCCGGCGCTGGACAGCCTGCGCAGGACGTTCGAGCTGGATGCCGAGCTGCCCAGCGAGTCGGAACTCGACCACGCCCGCGGCAGCCTCAGCGGCCGCAACCGCGCGTTGCTGGATACCGTCTCCGCTGCGATCAAGGAAGACCTGCTGCGCGTGAAGGACGCGCTGGACCTGCACCTGCGGACCGGCCAGACCGGTGTCGAAGACCTGCGTCCGCAGGTCGAGGCGCTGGGCCGGGTCAGCGACACCCTCGGCATGATGGGCCTGGGCATCGCGCGTGGCGTGGTGATGCAGCAACGCGACGCGATGCACGAAATCGTCGCCGGCAACCGTGCCGCCGACGAGTCGGCGCTGCTCGATGTCGCCGGTGCCCTGCTGTATGTCGAGGCGTCGCTGGACGACCAGGTCTCACGGCTGGGCCTGTCGGATGACCGTGCCGACGAGGACATGCTGGCGAGCGAATCGCGCAAGGTGCTCGAAGTGGTGGTGCGCGAAGCCATCGCGAACTTCGGCGATGCGCGGCAATCGTTCGTGGCATTCGTGGAAACCAACTGGGATCACGCCGAACTGGTGGAGATTCCCCGCCTGCTCGAGGAGGTCGGCGGTGCCCTGCGCATCCTCGACCTGCACCTGCCGGCCGACTACCTGCTGGGGGTCAAGCGCTACACCGAAGTCGAGCTGATCGAGCGCAAGCGCGTGCCGAATGGCAAACAGCTGGACACCATGGCCGATGCGCTGGCCAGTGTGGAGTACTACCTGGAAGCGCTGCGCGAGCAGCGACCCAATCGCGACCGGATCCTGGAGATCGCCCGCCACAGCCTGGAGGCGCTTGGCTACTGGCCGCTGCCGAGCGAAGCCGAGCCGGAGCAGCAGCACGTTCCGTCGCCGCTGTCCTACGAGGATGAGGACAACGCCGCCGCCGCGCTCGACCAGTGGGCCGCTACCGCCCGCGAGATGGATGCGCCGCCACGCGCCGCCGACCTGCCGGAGCCGACGGTGGGCGCGGAGATCGCGGAAAACGCTGCGGAAGTGGAGCCAGCCGCCGAACCGCTTCCCGTCAGCCAGGATGCGCCGGTCAAGGCCACGAGCACCCTGATCGACCAGGGTGTCGACGGGTTCGAGCAAAGTGCGGATATCGACGATGAGATCCGCGAGGTGTTCCTGGAAGAGCTGGAAGAGGAGATCACCAACCTCGGCAGCATGCTGGGCAACTGGCGCCAGGCGCCGGAGAACATGGAGCAGTTGCGCTCGATCCGCCGGGTGTTTCACACCCTGAAGGGCAGCGGCCGCCTGGTGGGCGCCAAGACTCTGGGCGAGTTCAGCTGGAAGATCGAGAACATGCTCAACCGCGTATTGGATGGCTCGCGCCTGGCCAGTCCCGCGGTGGTTGCCATTGTCGATCATGCCCATGCCGTGTTGCCGCAACTGCACGCGGCACTGCAAGGCACGCAGGCGATCAGCGCCGACCTCGCAGGAATCGCTGTGGTCGCGGACCGGGTTGCCGAAGGACAGGAAGCGTTCTACGTGGCGCCCGTGCTCGAGGCTGACGCGGTCGAGACCGATGTCGTCGCGATCGATGTCGCCGACAACGCAGTCGAAACGGCCGTCGCCGCCGACCTGGAGCCCGTCGCGGAGACCGCTCCCGTTGAGGAAGCCACCCTTGAGGCGGCATTGGCAGAGGGCGGAATTCCGGCTTCGGTCGATCCGGTGCTGCTGGAAATCCTGGGCTCCGAAGTCACCGGGCACCTGGCGACGATCCGGGCCTGGCTCGCCGCCAGTGAGGATGAGCCGCAGCCGGCCGATGACCAGTTGCAGCGCGCGATCCACACGCTCAATGGCGCTTTCGCGATGACCGAAGTGCCGGTGATCACCGAGATCACCACCCCGGCCGAGGCGTATGTCAGGCGGTTGCTCGCGGCGGGTACACCGGCCAGCGCGGAAGGCGTCGCCGGCATTGCGGATGTGTGCACGGCCGTGGCCGGAACCCTGGCTGCACTGCAATCCGACCGACCGCGGATCCCCGAATTTTCAGGCGTCTCCGGACGGCTCGCCGCGCTGCGTGACAGCCTGCCTGCCGCGCGCGTGCAGATGCCGGCGGACGAGATCGAAGTGTCGCTGCCGAGCGTTCCCACCGCAGGTCTGTCGGTGGTCGATCTCACTGCATATGCTTCCGGTGTCGACGACCTCGATACGGATATTGTTCTGAGCGTCAACGACTTCGAAGCCGAGCATGTCGAGGCTGAGCAGATCAAAGCTGAGCGGATCGAAGCTGAGCGGATCGAAGCTGAGCGGATCGAAGCCGAGCGTGTCGAGGCTGATCGTATCGAGGCTGAGCGGATCGAGGCCGAGCGGATCGAAGCTGAGCGGATCGAAGCTGAGCGGATCGAAGCTGAGCGGATCGAAGCTGAGCGGATCGAAGCTG
>DATJBR010000386.1:0-2793 GCA_035515255.1 Lysobacter sp.
GTCATCGAACGTGAAGCCGAACAGGTCGGTCACTTCCGGGTTCAGCCACAGCGTCGGCAGCGCGCGCGGCTGCCGCGACAACTGCTCGCGCGCCTGATCGAGGTGGTTCGAATACAGGTGCGCGTCGCCCAGCGTATGCACGAAGTCGCCGACGTCCAGCCCGCACACCTGCGCCACCATGTGGGTCAGCAGCGCATAGCTGGCGATGTTGAACGGCACCCCGAGGAAGATGTCGCCACTGCGCTGGTACAGCTGGCAGCTGAGCTTGCCGTCGGCCACGTAGAACTGGAACAGTGTGTGGCAGGGCATCAAGGCCATCTTCGGCAGGTCGGCGACATTCCATGCCGACACGATCAACCGCCGTGAATCCGGGTTGCGCCTGATCTCGTCCACCACCCATGCGATCTGGTCGATCTCGCTTCCGTCTGCGCCCGCCCAGTGCCGCCACTGCTTGCCGTACACCGGCCCCAGTTCGCCGGCCGGATCGGCCCACTCGTCCCAGATCCCGACCTTGTTGTCGCGCAGGTAGGTGATATTGGTCTCGCCTTTCAGGAACCACAGCAACTCGTGCACGATGGAGCGCAGGTGCAGCTTCTTGGTGGTGACCAGCGGGAATCCCTGGCTGAGGTCGAAGCGCATCTGCCAGCCGAACACGCTGCGGGTACCGGTGCCGGTGCGGTCGGATTTTTCGGTGCCCTGCTCAAGGACGTGGCGCAACAGATCGAGGTACTGGCGCATGTCAGGATCCCGCGACCGGCGCGGGCTGGATGGTCGGGGAGCGGCGGGAGCACCACAGCCAGAACAGGCCGAGCGCTATCAACGGCAGGCTCAGCACCTGCCCCATGGTCAGCCAGCCGAACGCGAGGTAGCCCAGTTGCACGTCCGGCACCCGCACGAACTCCACCAAGAATCGGAAGCTGCCATACAGCAGCATGAACAGCCCCGACACCGCGTAGCGCGGGCGCGGCTTGCGCGAGAACCACCACAGGACGCCGAACGTCACCAATCCCTCCAGCAGCGCCTGATACAGCTGCGAGGGATGGCGGGCGAAGCGGTCCAGGGCGCCACTGGCGAACTGCGCCTGCAACTGTTCCTGGCTCCAGCCGGCAAACTCCGGCGCACGCGGGAACAACACGCCCCAGCTGCCTCCGGTGAATTTGCCCCACAACTCGCCGCCGATGTAGTTGCCCACCCGGCCCAGCCCCAGTCCCGCCGGCACCAGCGGCACGATGAAGTCGGCGACATCGAAGAAGTGCAGGCGTTGCCGGCGCGACCACCACAACCCCGCGGCCGCCACCCCCAGCAGACCGCCGTGGAAGCTCATGCCGCCTTCCCAGATCCGGAACAGCATCAGCGGATCACCGAGCAGGTCCTTGAACCCGTAGAACAGGACGTACCCGATCCGGCCGCCCAGCACCACGCCGAGCATGCCGTAGAACAGCAGGTCGCCAAACGCCTGCTCGGTCACTCCCGGCAGCCGACCGGCGCGGATGCGGCGCACACCCAGCCACCAGGCGATGCCGAATCCGAGCAGGTACATGATTCCGTACCAGTGGATTTGCAGCGGCCCCAGACTGAGGGCGATCGGATCGATCTGGTGCAGGATGATCATGAATCAGGGGATTCCGGTCGATGGCGATCCGGCTATTGTGCCCGCTCAGCCCGCAGGCGGTGGCGGGCGTCGCGAAATCCGTCGCGTCGTCCCCGGTAACCCGCCGCGCGCGATGCAGGGCAGATGCCGCGGGCCGGGGTGCCGCCTTATTCGGCAAGCAAGTGTTTCGACGCGCGGCGCTTGGCCCACAGGTTGAGCCCCTCCACCAGCGCCGAAAAACCCATCGAACCGTAGATGTATCCCTTCGGGATATGCAGACCGAAGCCTTCCAGCACCAGGTACGCGCCGATCAGGACGATGAACGCCAGGGCGAGCATCTTCACTGTCGGATTGCGGTCGATGAAGCGGCCCAGCGGGGTCGCGGCGACCAGCATCACCACCACCGCCAGCAGGATCGCGCAGACCATAATCCAGGTGTGGTTGGCCATGCCGACGGCGGCGATCACCGAATCCAGCGAGAACACGAGATCGATCACCGCGATCTGCGCTAGCACCATGCCGAACGACGCCACCGGCCTGGTATGCACATCGCTGGACTCGTGCTCGCCGACGATGCCGTCGCGGATCTCCATCGTCCCCTTCACCAGCAGGAACGCGCCACCCAGGATCAACACCAGGTCGCGCACCGATATCCCCTGGCCGAACAGCTGGAACAGGTCGCTGGTCAACCCGGCCAGCCAGGCCAGGGCCAACAACAGACAGATGCGGGTCAGGCAGGCGACTGCAATGCCGAGCTTGCGCGCCTTCTCCCGCACCGCGATCGGCAAGCGGCTGACCGCAATCGAAATGAACACCAGGTTGTCGATGCCGAGCACGATCTCGATCGCGCTCAAGGTGACCAGGGTGATCCAGACTTCCGGATCCATCAGCATTTCAATCACGGGGAATTTCCAGATTGGTTGGAGAAAGTGGCATGAAAAGAAGTATCGGCCAGAGGCGGTCGCGACCCGATCAAGCGCTCGCAGCGACCTGTCGCATCACGTGAAGAACAGACGGGGTCCCAGGATCAGGCCCCAGGCCAGCAGCGCGTTCATCATCAGCACGAACACCGCCGCCGAGCCCATGTCCTTGGCGCGTCCGGCCAGGTCGTGCAGTTCATTGCCGAAACGCTCGATGACCGCTTCGACCGCCGAATTGAGCAACTCGGCGGCCAGCACCAGAATCAGCACGCCGACCAGCAG
>DATJBR010000387.1:0-3303 GCA_035515255.1 Lysobacter sp.
ACCAGGTTGCGCTTCTTCTCGCCGTCCTTCTTGAAATCGGTCTCGTACCAGCCCGTGCCGGCAAGGCGGAATTGCGGAGCGGTCAATTGACGCTTCAATTGCGGCTTGGCGCAGACCGGGCAATCGGTCGGGTCGGCGTCGGAGAGCTTCTGCAGACGGTCGAACTCGTGTCCGCAGGCGGCGCATTCAAAGGCGTAAATCGGCATGAAGACGAAATCCTGATTGATCGAATGTGTGGTCGAACGGGCGCTTGATCGAGCGAGCTCGAGAGTCTGTCTGTAGCGGCACTGCGGGCAGCGCGCCATAAAAGTGGCCGTCCCACCCGAGCAGCCGGCAGCGAACGGGTATCGGGCGTTGGCTACCGGACGCGCGAAGGGTGGGGACGACACGGGCCAAATCAAGTCCGGTGCGGGAGGAGTGCACCCGACAATGGGTTGCCGGCCGCTGCCCGTCGGCATGGAATCAAGCGACGATGGCGGGCAGGAGCCCAATGCCACTTCCAGATTGTTCCGCTTGGCGTTGCAGCGGGCGGGTCATCATCAGCCACCCGAAGATCAACGGCAGGGAGGCCAATTCGTTGCTCATGGGCGGCCGCGACCGGGCTCGTCGATCCATGCCGCGCTCACGCTTTGCCGGTACGCTGGCGTGCCTGCCCTTTCCGGATCATCGCGATGTCCCTGCATACCGCTCGACCCATCGTCCTGATTGTCGCCGCCGCACTGCTCGCGATCGGCTTTGCCGGCGCCGGCTGGTTCGCCGCCCAGGGCATGGCGCGGCTCAAGACCGCCGACCGCTATGTCACCGTCAAAGGCTCGGCGGAGAAAATCGTCGAAGCCGACCGGGTGGTCTGGCCGCTGCCGCACACCGTCGGCGGCAACGACCTGGCCGAGGTCCAGCGCCGGCTGGATGGAAATACCGCCACGATCCGCAAATTCTTCACCGATGCCGGCTTCGATCCCGAGGGCATCGTGGTGTCGCCGCCGCGGCTGGAAGATCGCTGGGCCTATGCCTACGGCGACAACCGTCCGCCGGAGCGCTACCGCTATTCGACCACCGTCAGCCTGCGCACCGACGACGTGCCCAAGGCGCTCGCCGTGCTGCGCCGCAGCGGCGAACTGGTGGCCCAGGGCGTGATGATCGATGAAGGCAGCGCGCCGGATTTCGACTACACCAAGCTCAATGACATCAAGCCGGCCCTGATTGCCGAAGCCACTGCCGCCGCCCGCGACTCCGCCGTCCAGTTCGCCAAGGATTCCGGTTCCCGCCTCGGCGGCATCCGCAGCGCCAACCAGGGCGTGGTCAGCATCAGTGACCGCGACCAGAGCAGCCCGCAGATCAAGCGCGTGCGCGTGGTGACCACGGTGGAATATTTCCTGCGCGATTGACGGCCGGCGACCGCGCAACGCACATCGCAACGCCCCCTCCCCTGTAGGAGCGACGTCAGCCGCGACCAGAGAGAAACACGGCAGTCGCCGCGGGCGGGGCGGCCAGTCCACCCACAAACCAACCTGTCCTCCGACATGGATGGACGCGGATCGGGTGGCCGGATGCACGATTTCCTGCACGTTCCCGACTGATGTCGCTCCTGCGGAGGGACGTGGCTACGTGTCGTGCGGGAATTTCCCGCGGTCGGACTTCCTGCGGTCGTAGGAGCGGCTTCAGCCGCGAACCTGCGAATGGTGGAGACGATGGTCGGGTCGCGACTGAAGCCGCTCCTACAATCGCTTCGGCCGGGACAGGAGACGGGGTGCGAACGCAGCGGACACGCGCCTCTGGCCTCAGGCCACGTCGGCTTCGTACAGGGCCAGCAGTTCGGCCTCGGCCTGATCCAGCTCAGCGCGCAATTCGGCTTGCTGACGACCCAGTTCGACGCCGCGGGCACCGCCATCGGCGTAGGTCGCCGGGTCGGCGAGTTCGGCATCCAGTGCGGCCAATTGCGCCTCCAACGCTGTCACACGCTCCTCGGCCTTGGCGAGCTTGTACGGGTTGGCCTTGCCCTTGCGCGGTTTCGCGGGCGGTTCGGCCACCGCTGCCGGCGCGACCGATGCAGGCTTGACGCTGCCCTTGCCGTCATTGGAATTGTCGCGTGAGCGCAACCAGCTCGCGTACTCGTCCAGGTCACCGTCAAACGGCTGCGCGACGCCATCGGCGACCCGCCAGAAGGTGTCGCAGACCAGGCCGATCAGATGCCGGTCGTGCGAGACCAGCACGATCGCGCCCTCGAACCCGTCCAGTGCCTCGGCCAGGGCCTCGCGCATGTCCAGGTCCAGGTGGTTGGTGGGTTCGTCGAGCAACAGCACGTTCGGCTGCCGCCACGCGATCAGCGCCAAGGCCAGGCGCGCGCGCTCGCCACCGGAGAACACATCGACCGACTCGAACGCGCGGTCGCCTGGGAAATTCCACTTGCCCAGGAAATCACGCAGTTGCTGGGTCGCCACGCCCGGTGCGATATCGGCCAGGTGGTCGATCGCGCTGGTGCCGGCACGCAGGGACTCCACGGTGTGCTGGGCGAAATAGCCGATCCGCAGGTCGGGATGGCCGCTGCGCTCACCGGCCAGCAGGGGCAGATCGCCGACCAGACTCTTCACCAGGGTCGATTTGCCGGCACCGTTGGGGCCGAGCAGGGCCACGCGGTCGCCGGCTTCGAGGATGAATCCGACGTCGTGGAGAATGAGGGCGTGCTGCTCGCGAGCCACTGGCTCGCGCACGCCCGAATGCCCTGCGCGCTGCGCAGGGCTGGTCGAGACTCCCATTTTCGCAGGAGCGGCTTCAGCGGGCACCGGATCCGACGCCGGCGGATGATTCTGGTTCGCAGCTGATGCCGCTCCTCCGCCGCGCAGCAACTCCCCTTGGGGGACAGCATCAGCAACGACATAGCCACAATCCGCATGCGCCAGCCGCAGCAGGGCATGCGGCAACTTGGCCGGAGCCGGGAACTCGATCCGCAGCGCACGCTCGATGCGCACCGCCTCCGTGCCGGCCATCTTCGCCAACCGCTTGACCCGCGACTGCGCCTGCTTGGCCTTGGCCGCACTGGCGCTGAAACGGTCGATGAAGCTCTGCAGGTGGGCGCGCTCGGCCTGTGCCTTCTCGTGGGTGATCTGCTGCAACCGCAGGTGCTCGGCGCGCTGGCGCTCGAAGGCGGTGTAGTTGCCGCTGTAAAGCTTGGCCTTGCCGTCGTTCAGGTGCAGCGTGTGGGTGGTGACCTCGTCGAGGAATTCGCGGTCGTGGCTGATCAGCAACAGGGTGCCGGGGTAGCGCAGCAGCCATTGCTCCAGCCACAGCACCGCATCCAGGTCGAGA
>DATJBR010000388.1:0-1501 GCA_035515255.1 Lysobacter sp.
TTCGCGTTGTTCGACCCGGCGCTCGGGGTGACGTCGGTCATTCCCGACATGGACCCGACGCGACCGGCGAAGGCCGACCCGCGCAGGCTGCATGACGCGATCGCGCGTTTCGGTATCGACCAGCTGTTTGGTTCGCCGGCCCTGGTCACGGTACTGGCGCGGTACGGCAAGCCGTTGCCGACGCTGAAGCGGGTGATGTCGGCCGGCGCGCCGGTGCCGGCGGACGTGGTCGCGACGTTGCGCGATTTGCTGCCCGGGGACGCGCGGTTCTGGACGCCGTACGGCGCGACCGAGTGCCTGCCGGTGGCGATGGTCGAAGGGCGCGAACTGGAGGCGACGCGCACGGCGACCGAGGCCGGTGCAGGTACGTGCGTCGGCCGGCCGGTGGCACCGAACGAGGTGCGAATCATCGGCATCAGCGACGCGGCGATTCCGGAATGGTCGGACGGCTTGTGCCTGCCGTCCGGCGAGGTCGGCGAGATCACCGTTGCCGGCCCGACCGTCACCGATACCTATTTCAACCGCGATGTGCAGACCCGGCTGGCGAAGATCCGCGAGGCGTTGCCGGCGTCTGCAGGCACGGTCGATGCGACGGATGCAGCCGGGCGCGTCGTCCATCGCATGGGCGACGTTGGCTATCTCGATGCGAATGGCCGGCTGTGGTTCTGCGGTCGCAAGTCGCACCGGGTCGAGACCGGCGCCGGGCCGCTGTACACCGAGCAGGTCGAGCCGGTGTTCAACACCCACCCCGACGTGCGGCGCACCGCCCTGGTCGGCGTCGGCGAACCGGGCGCGCAGTTGCCGGTGCTGTGCGTCGAGCTGGCCGAAGGCGTGCATCGCCGCGAGTGGCCGCGGATCGAGCGCGAGCTGGGCGAGATCGCCGCCGCCCATCCGCACACCGCAGGCATTGCCCGCTTCCTGCGGCACGCAGGCTTCCCGGTCGATATCCGCCACAACGCCAAGATCGGGCGCGAAAGGCTCGCGCTGTGGGCCGCAAAACAAACCACGCTTTTGTAGGAGCGGCTTCAGCCGCGATTGCGAATTGTTCGTCTATGCCGGCCTCCGGTCGCGGCTGAAGCCGCTCCCACGACCGGAGGAAGCCCACCCGGCCTAGAATGCGCGCATGAAAATCCTGGTGACCGGTGGTGGTGGTTTTCTCGGCCAGGCCCTGTGCCGGGGGCTGCGTGAACGCGGGCATGAGGTGGTCAGTTTCAACCGTGGCCACTACCCCGCGCTCGATGCGCTGGGTGTCGAGCAACTGCAGGGGGATCTGGCCGAACGCGATGCCGTCATCGCGGCCGCGCAAGGTTGCGAGGCGATCTTCCACAACGCGGCCAAGGCCGGCGCATGGGGGCCTTACGAGGACTACCACCGCGCGAACGTGCTCGGCACCCGGCATGTGCTGGACGCCTGCCGGACGCACGGCATCGGTCGTCTGGTCTACACCTCCTCGCCGAGCGTGACCCATCGCGCGACCCATCCGGTGGAAGGCGGCACGGCG
>DATJBR010000389.1:0-5159 GCA_035515255.1 Lysobacter sp.
GCGGTCGACCGACCACTCCCGGGTCTTGCGCGAGATATCCCGGAAGAACCGCGCGCGCGGGCTGTCAGCGGCCAACCAGTCCACCACCTGCCCGTGTGGCAGGCCATGGGCGACCGTCGCCTCCCAGTCGACCAGATCGAACCGCGCAAACGCGGTCAGCACGATGTGCGCGGCTTCCGGATCGAAGGCGATGTTGAACTCCGCCGCCGGGGTCATGTTGCCGTGCGCGCTGACCGCACCGCCCATCACCACCAGCCGGTCGATGCGCGAGGGCAGGCTCGGATCCAGCTTGAGCGCCAGCGCCAGATTGGTCAGCGGGCCAAGCGCGACGAGCAGCAACCGGCCCGCGTACTGATGCGACAGGCGCAGGATTGCCAGCGCGGCGTGTTCGGTCTCGGCACGACGGGTCGAGGGGGTGTAGCCGATGTCGCCAAATCCGTCCTGGCCGTGCACATAGGCCGCATCCAGCGCCGGGTGCAGCAGCGGCGCGGCACAACCGGCAAACACCGGCACGTCCACCCCGGCCACGTCGCACAGCTTCAGCGCATTGCCGACCGTGTGCGCCAGGCCGACATTGCCGGCAGCGATGGTCAGCCCGACCACCTCGTGGCGTTCGTCGTTGAAGGCCATCAACAGTGCAAGCGCATCGTCGACACCGGGGTCGGTATCGATCAGCAGGGGAATCTTGGATTCAGTCATGAGCGGGATTATCGCCTCTGGTGTCATTCGTTCGTGTGTATGGATCGCATGCATGGGTGTCGCAAACCGGCTCAGTCGTTGCTGGCGGACGTAACCGGCTTCTTCGCCTGATAGCCGCCGAAGCTGCCGGCCGCGCCGGGAAACACGACCGGGCTTTCGGCACCGTCAGCGGACACCGCCGCGACACCGAAGAAGTAGTTGTCGATCACCACGTTGTGCAGGGTGTACTCGGCGACGTTGCCAACGTAGCGGCTGTGCGTCCACTGCGGTTCGGTGGTCAGTCGCCAGTAGATCCGGTAGCCGGCGAGATCGGGAGCTTGCGACTTCGCTGGACGGGCCCAGCTGAGGCTGGTGTCGGCGGTGACCGCACCCTTGATGGCGACCTCCGCCGGCGGTGGCGGCGCGCTGGCCAAGCCGGCCAGGGTCACCGCGTTGAGTGCGGTCAGCTTGGCGGCATAGGCGAAATCGACGCCCTCGATGGTATCGCCATACACCACGCCGTCTTCGGTGCGCAGGTCCTGGTGCTGGCGGTGGTAGTTCTCGTTGGTTTCCATCACCCGAACGGCCGGCACGCCGATGTCGTTGAACGGCCGGTGGTGGCCGCCGCGACCGAAGCGGTCCAGCCGATAGACCATCATCACGTCCAGATTGGGGACGTAGAGGTCGGCCATGCGGTCGATATAACGGGCCAGGTTGCGCGAGGGAGAATCGACCTCGCCACCGGTGAAGCGGCGCGCGGTCGCCTCCGCGGCGGTCTCGTCGAACCGGGTGCCCTCGGCGAACACGCGGGCGGTGGTGTTGTCGATCACGCCATTGAGGCCGGCGATGTTGCCGATCATGTCGTTGTTGAGCACCGCCTCGATCCGCCAGCCGTTGTTGCGCGCGAACTCGGCGAGGATCTTGCCGCCGAACAGGCCCTGCTCCTCACCGGCGAGTGCGGCATACACGATCGAGCCGTGGAATTTGTGCTTCGACAACACCCGTGCGGCCTCCAGAGTCCCCGCCACACCCGAGGCGTTGTCGTTCGCGCCCGGCGAGTCGGACGTGAAGTCCATGACATCGGACACGCGCGAGTCGATGTCGCCGCTCATGATCACGTAGCGACCGGGATCGCTGGTTCCGCGCTGGATGGCGATCACGCTGACCACCTCGACCGGATCGGGCACGCGGGTCTCGCCGGACACCACGCCACTGACGTAACGCACTTCCAGGCAGCCGCCGCATTCGGCGGAGATGCGTTCGAACTCGGCCTTGATCCAGCGCCGGGCGGCGCCGATACCGCGGGTGTCCGATCCGGTTTCCGACAATGTGTGACGGGTGCCGAAGCCGACCAGGGTGCGGATGTCGGCCTCGATCCGCTCAGCCGATGGCGCAATGCCGATCTGTTGCAGCAGCGGCTGCGATGCCGGAGGTACCGGCGCAGGCTGGGCAGCGGACACGGTAGCGGGCAGGCACAACAGCAAGGCGGGAATCGTGTATCGCCGCATGCGGGCAGTCTCCGTTGGCGGAAGAATCACGCCAGTGGGCGCGGGTCGGACACCATAACGCCGAACGCGTCCCGGCTGGAATGGCCGGGCTGCCGCGGACATCGATCCCCCAATGCGGCTGCAACCGGACTGCCGGCAGGGAAACGGGGCTTCGTGGAACAAAGCGTGGTGTGTGGTGTCAGGATAGTTCCCGAAGCGGTGGCGGCCGTCTTGCGAGTGAGCGGGGCGCGGTGTGGAGCTCCTGTACTGGTCGGGGCGCGTTGGGGCCGGCAGGCCTTCGCAGCGAAGTCAAGGAGGAGGTCTCCGCTGGCAGGCGGGGACCGGGGGACATGAGCGGAGAAGGCCTGCCGGCCACAACGCGGCGCCACAAACCGGCAAAAGCCCACCGGTCGACCGGTCAACCAGCTAGGAGGTCAGGAAGCGACCGACCGGGCTGTCCGGCAGACACTTCCGGGACACCCATTTGCAGCCGGAGGTCTGCCGGAGCCCCGCTCAGGCTCCTGCATAGCGCACCGCGGACCCGACCCAGCGCGCGACGATGCGGTCGGCGGTCTCGGGGGCGTCGGCAAGCAGTTGCTCGGCCAGCGCATGCACCTGCGGCAGCAGGTCGGCATCGCGCACGAGGTCGGCCAGACGGAACTCGGCCAGGCCGGTCTGGCGGGTGCCCAGCAGTTCACCGGGGCCGCGCAGTTCCAGATCCTTCTCGGCGATCACGAACCCGTCGTTGGTCTCGCGCATCGTCTCCAGCCGCTGCCGTGCCAACATCGACAACGGCGATCGATACAGCAGCACGCAACTGGATTCCGCACTGCCGCGCCCCACCCGGCCGCGCAACTGATGCAGTTGGGCCAGACCGAGCCGCTCGGCGTTCTCGATGATCATCAACGAGGCGTTGGCGACGTCCACCCCGACCTCGATCACCGTGGTCGCCACCAGCAGGTCGATCCGGCCGGCCTTGAACGCGGCCATCGTGGCCTGCTTCTCCGCCGGCTTCATGCGGCCGTGGACGAGGCCGATACCGAGCTCCGGCAGTTGCGCCGACAACGCCTCGAACGTGGTCTGCGCGGCCTGGGCCTCGATCTTCATGGACGCGCCACTCATCGCCGCGCCGGGCTTGCCGTCGTCCTCCGGCTCATCGATCAGGGTGCAGACCCAGTACGCCTGCCGGCCCTGCGCGCAGGCGACGCGGATGCGCTCGACCAGCTCGGGACGCCGCTCGCCGCTCAAGGCGACGGTCTGCACCGGCGTCCGGCCCGGTGGCAATTCGTCGATCGAGGACACGTCCAGGTCGGCATAGGCCGACATCGCCAGGGTGCGCGGGATCGGGGTCGCGGTCATGACCAGCTGGTGGGGGACGATAGCCCCGGGACCATCGCCCCCGCCGACGCCCTTATCGCGCAGGGCCAGGCGCTGGTGCACGCCGAAGCGGTGCTGCTCGTCGATGATCGCCAGCGCCAGATCGTGGAAAATCACACCCTCCTGCATCAGCGCATGGGTCCCCACGACCATCCGCGCCTCGCCGGACGCGACTTGCGCGAGCACCTGCGCGCGCGCCTTGCCGGTGACCTTGCCCGCGAGCCAGGCGATCGGGATACCGAGCGGTTCCAGCCAGCCGCGCAGATTGGCCAGATGCTGCTCGGCCAACAACTCCGTCGGCGCCATCAGCGCGGCCTGCCTGCCGCCGGCAACCGCCACCATCGCCGCCATCGCCGCCACCACGGTCTTGCCCGAGCCGACGTCGCCCTGCACCAGCCGCAGCATCGGCGAAGGCTTGGCCAGATCGACAAGGATTTCGTCGAAGACGCGCTGCTGCGCATCGGTCAGGCGGAACGGCAGGCCGTCGCGCAGCCGTCCGGCCAGGCCGGTATCGGCCAATACCGGTGCGGCATGCGCCTGCTGGGCCATGCGCTGGCGGCGCAGGCTGAGGTGATGGGCCAGCAGTTCCTCCAGCGCGAGCCGGCGCTGGGCCGGGTGGGTACCGGCCAGCAACGCGGCGACATCGGCATCCCGCGGTGGCCGGTGCACCATCAACAAAGCCTTGCGCAGCGACGGCAGGCGCAATGGTCCGCGCAACGCATCAGGCAGCAATTCGAGCGATTCGTCGTCGGGCAGGCGATCCAGGGCCAAGCCAATCAATCGTCGCAGCGACACCGGCCCGATGCCTTCGACGGCCGGATACACTGGATCCAGCGCGTCGCCGAGTTCGTCATCGACCGCCGCACCGAGCACCTGGTAACTGGGATGCACGATCTCCAGACCGTGCTGGCCGGGACGCGGCGTGCCGTAGCAGCGCACCCGCGCGCCCGGCTGGAACTGGGCAACCTGGGCGGCGCGGAAATGGAAAAAACGCAGCACCAGGCTCGCCTGCGAGCCATCGCCGATCGCCACCCGCAGCATCGGCCGATAACGGAAGCCACGCTCGACCGCCTCCACCCGGCCTTCGACCTGGGCGGCAACGCCCGGCTGCAAGGCACGGATCGGGGTCAGCCGGGTGCGGTCCTCGTACTGCCGCGGCAGTTGCAGCCACAAGTCCTGCACGCAGGTCATCCCGCGCGCGGCCAGTTTTTCGGCCACCTTGGGACCGCAGCCGGCCAATGCCGTCAGCGGGGTATCGCCGACCGCCGCAAGCGCGGGTGCCGGCGTGGTGGCGCGTCTAGCCAAGAACCAGGATCGCGTCGACCTCGAATGCCGCGCCCTTGGGCAGGCCGGATACCTCGATTGTCGAGCGCGCGGGATAGGGCGCCTGGAAATACTCGGCCATCACCGCGTTGACAGCGGCGAAGTCGCCCAGGTCGGTCAGGTACAGGCCCAGCCGCGCGACCTGCGCCAGCAAGCCACCGGCGGCTTCGCAGACCGCCTTGAGGTTGTCGAACGAGCGTCGCGCCTGGGCGGCCACATCGCCGGGCACGATCTCGCCTGTGGCCGGATCCAGCGGGATCTGGCCGGACAGGAACACGGTGTCGCCCATGCGGA
>DATJBR010000390.1:0-2583 GCA_035515255.1 Lysobacter sp.
TCGTCGCGCTCCTTCGAGATGAAACGCTCGAACAGCATGCCCATCAGCGCCGGGTCGATCTCGGTCACGCCCAGCACGTAGCAGATCACCGAGTTGGCGGCTGAGCCGCGACCCTGGCAGAGGATGTGCTGCGAGCGCGCGAAACGGACGATGTCGTGCACGGTCAGGAAGTACGACTCGTAGTGTTTGTAGGTGACCAGTTCCAGCTCGTGCTCGATCAGCCGGCGGGCCTCGGCCGTGATGCCGTCCGGCCAGCGCCAGCGGGCGCCCTGCTCGACCAGGTGCCGCAGCCAGCTGGTGGCGTCGTGCCCCGCCGGGACCAGTTCGTGCGGGTATTCGTAGCGCAGCTGGCGGAGGCTGAAGTGGCAGCGCGCGGCGATGCGGACGCTCTCGGCGAGCAGGTCGTCGGGATAGATCGCCGCCAGCGCGCGACGGCTGCGCAGGTGGCGTTCGCCATTGGGAAACAGCCGGTACCCGGCCTCGGTGACGGTGGTGCGGTGGCGGATCGCGGTCAGGGTGTCCTGCAGCGCGCGGCGGCCGCGCGCGTGCATATGGACATCGCCCGCGGCGACCAGCGGCAGGCAGAGGCGACGGCCGGCGGCGTGCAGTTCCGCCAGACGGGCCTTGTCGTCGGGGCCGCGGTGCAGCTCCACCGCGAGCCAGCTGCGATCGGGGAATGTGGCACGGAGCCAGTGGGCGTGATGCTCGTCGATGCGCGCGTCCGGCACCCACAACGCGAGCAGGCCGGCGGTGGCTGCGAAGTCCTCGCGCAGCAACCGGTACTCGCCCTTGGGCGCGCGTCGGCGGGCGTGGGTCAGCAACTGGCAGAGCGCGGTGTAACCCTGTTGATCCTCGACCAGCAGTACCAGTTTGGGGCCGTCCTCGATCCGGACCTCACTGCCGACAATCAGTTTGAGGTCGAGTCGTTCCGAGGCCTCCAGCGCGCGCACGATCCCGGCCAGCGAGCCTTCGTCGGTGATCGCCAATGCGGTGTAGCCCAGTTGCTTCGCGCGTTCGAACAGCTCCGGTGCGATCGAAGCGCCGCGCTGGAAACTGAAGGCCGACAGGCAGTGCAGCTCGGCATAGGTGGGGAGGGTGGTCATGTGCGCGCTCTCACCCGTCGTTCCCGCGAAGGCGGGAACCCAGTGACGTTGACTCTGCCGGCAACAAAGACACTGGATCCCCGCCTTCGGGGCGATGACAGGGCGGGTATCGGCTTCATCCGAACCAGCCGTGCAGCATGAAGCCGCCGTGTTCGTCGACCGGATCACCCGCCGGCCGGAACGCCCAGGCCCGCTGGCCGAGGCTGGTCTGGACCAGGTAGTAATCGCGCCGCACGTCGCCGTCCCACCAGCCGGTCTCGATGCGTTCGGGGCCTGCGAGGACGCGCAGGCGATGGTCGCGCAACGGCACGGGCCGTGGCAGCAGCCAGCCCGGTCGCGGTACGTCGGGTGCTGCCTGGACCGCACGGCCCGGTTCGAGCTGCCACGCGCGCTCGGGGCGGTGGTCGGCGCGCACCGCCAGACCATGCACGGCGTCATCGCCGAGGCGCGCACGCAGGCGTTCGCGCAACTGCTCCCAGGGCACCGCCTGCTGCGGACGCGCATCGAACAGATCGCGCCCGGCCGGTACGAACGGCGGCAGCTCGCGGGCGACCAGTTGCACGCCACGCACCGGCGCCGGCACCTGCGCCTGCTCCAGCCGGCTGCGGGCAAGCTCGAACAGCATCGCGGGCTGGCGCTCCGGTGCCAGCAGGCCGATCACCACCTCGGTGTCGGCGCAGCGTTCGTGCTCCAGCACCAGGCTGAAACGTTGCACGCCGCCGTCGCGGCCGGCGAGGTAGGCGGCGAGGTCGCCGGTCAGCCGCCGCAGCGGGAACAGCAACGCCTGGCTGGATTCGACGTCGTAATTGAGCTCGATCCGCGACGTGAACGCATCCGGCGGCTGGTAGTAACGCAGCGGTGTCGGTAGTACGCCGGTCAGCCGGTCCAGGTGGGCCAGCGTGTCCTTGCCGACCCGTCTGCCCAGCGCCGCACGCGGCAGCGCCAACACCAGCCCGAGCTTGCGCAGGCCCATCCGGCGCAGGCTGGTGGACACGTCCGTCGCCAGCCCGCTGCGCTCGACGGGCAATTGGCCCAGTGCGTTGTGCAGGGGCGCGTCATGGGTGATCGCCAGGCCGTCATGCACGTTCGCCAATGCGCGGGCGGCATACGGATTGGGCGCGAGGGTGATGCGGTGACGGAAGCCCAGCTCGTCCAGATCGGCGCGCAGTTGCGCCTCGAACCGCGGCCACGGACCGAACAGTTTGAAGCTGGCCTCGACCTCCAGCAGCAGCGCCGAGGGCATCGTGCGGTTGACCAGCGAGCTGTAGCGGTACGCCCAGGCGGCGAGGAAGTCATGCCAGCGCTCGTCCTCGGCGGCATCGTGCGCGATCGCGTCGAACCGGCTGCACAGGGCCTGGGCGGCCCCGAGCGATTGTCCGGCACGCAGGCCGGCGGCTTTCGCCGCGGCATTGACCGCGCGCAGCACACGTCGCTGCGCCGGTCCGGCCACCAGCGCCAGCGGCGCGGTGGGATCGGGGTG
>DATJBR010000391.1:0-4851 GCA_035515255.1 Lysobacter sp.
GGTTCGACCGCGTTGGCGGCGAAGCCCATCACGCCGAATGCGTTGGGCGTACCGGGCTTGAGCGCGAAGTCGTCCATCTCGTTGTTGAGCAGCACGCCGGTGCCCGGGGCAATCATCCCGGAGCCATACAGCAGGTTGACGGTCTGGGTCGCCGACACGATGTTGCCGTCGGTGTCGATGATCGAGAAGTGGGTGGTTTCATCGTCCTCCATCGGCACCGGCTGGCCGGACAGCAGGTCGCTCGGGGTCGCCTTGCCGGGGTGGATCGTCGCGCGCAGGCCGGCGGCGTAGTCCGGATCGGTCAGCAGCGCGATCGGCATCTCGACGAAGTCCGGGTCACCCAGGTAGATGGTGCGGTCGCGGTAGGCGCGGCGCATCGCTTCGACGATCAGGTGGGTGCGCTCGGCATCACCGAGCTTGCTCAGGTTCCAGGGCTGCAGGATCTGCAGCATTTCCGCCAGGGCGACGCCGCCCGACGACGGCGGCGGCGCGGTGACCACGTGCCAGCCGCGGTAGTCGAATTCGATCGGGGCGCGTTCGCGCACTTCGTACCCGGCCAGGTCCTCGGCGGTCCAGCGGCCGCCTTCCTCCTCCACTGCCGTCAGCAGCTTCCCGGCGACTTCGCCGCGATAGAAGCCGTCGCGGCCGTGTTCGGCCAGCAACTCCAGGGTGCGGGCCAGATCGGGCTGCTTGAGGATCTCGCCGACCTTGGGCGGGCTGCCATCGGCGAGGAACACCTCGCGCGTGCCGCGGTAGCGCTCCATGACCTTGCTGCGGGTGGCGTAGCCCTTCTCCAGCCGCTGGTAGATCGGGAAGCCGTCGCGGGCGATGCGGATCGCCGGTGCCAGCGAGGTCGCCAGCGGCAACGTGCCGTAGTCGTCCGCCAGATGCACCAGCGCGGCCGGCAGTCCCGGAATGCCGGCCGACCACGGACCATTCGTCGCGCGGTCGCGGTCGAGATCGCCATCCTTGTCGAGGTACTCGGCGGGCGTGGCAGACTCCGGCGCGGTCTCGCGCGCGTCGATGAACACGTCGCGACCGCTCCTGGCGTCGTGCAGCAGGAAAAAGCCGCCGCCACCGATACCCGAACTGATCGGCTCCACCACCGACAGCACCGCCGACACCGCAATGGCCGCGTCGAAAGCGTTGCCGCCCTGATTGATGATGTCGAGGCCGGCCTGGGTGGCCAGCGAATGCGCGCTGGCGATCGCCGCACCCGGTGGCGTGATGGTCGGTGATGCGTTTGCGGCCGTGACATCCGCTGCCTGTCCGGATGTCGCGCAACCGGTAATCGCCAAGGAAAGCGTCGCGGAGACCAGCAAGCCGGCCAGCATTACCTTGCGCATCGCAATTCGCATCACTTACTCCTGCTCTTTCTGCAGCCTCGCCAACTTGGCCAGCAACTGCCCGTGGGTTTCGGGGAAATCGGGATCCGGGTCTATGCATTCCACCGGACAGACGACCACGCATTGCGGCTCGTCGAAGTGGCCCACGCACTGGGTGCAGCGAGCCGGGTCGATCACGTAGATGGTTTCGCCCTGCGAAATGGCGTCGTTCGGGCACGCCGGCTCGCAGACGTCGCAGTTGACGCAAAGCTCATTGATCTTGAGGGACATGGGGTTTGTCGTGCGCGGCGGGAACCCGGTTGCGGGTTCCCGCCGCGCGCACTCGTCAAATCGACTGCCGGGTCAGCCGCGAATCACTTGGCTTCAACGAACTGGTAGTTGACGCCGGAGGCTTCCACCGCCGCCTTGACCCGCTCGTTGTCGGCCGCATCGCCGATGAACAGCAACCGCACGCCCTTCATTGAGCCCGGATCGACCTTGGCGAAGGCACCGACCACGATGTCGGCCATCATCGACGACTCCGGCGAGCCGAACGCCACCAGGTTGCCTTCGACGATGCCGCGCTGCATCGCGGTTTCGATCTCTTCCTGCAGCCGCTCGCGCGCGCCTTCGAAGCCTTCGCTGTCGCTGGCGGGCAGGTAGTACAGGTACGGGCTGTTGGTGATGTCGCCCATGTTGCGGGTCACGACCTGGGACAGGTAGCTGCCCCAGGCGTTGTCGTCGGTGGTGGTCGGCGCGGTCAGCGGCGCAAGCGCCACGGCGGCGTCTTCGGCGGCGTCATTCTTGGTCTTGTCACAGGCCGCGAGCAGCGGCAATGAAAGCAGGGCGATCAGGATCAGGCGGGTGGTGGTTTTCATGGAGGTACGTTCCCCTTTCAGTCGGAAATAACGCCGGCATGGGTGCCGACGGTCAAGCATGGGTGCGTTGCCACTGTGCCTGCAACGCATCGGCGACCGCTGGCGGCACGAAGCCGGAGACATCGCCGCCGAGGCGGGCTATCTCGCGGACCAGCGACGAGGAGATGAAGCTGTACTGCTCGGCCGGCGTGAGGAACAAGGTCTCCACATCCGGGATCAAGTGGCGATTCATGCTCGCCATCTGGAACTCGTATTCGAAATCCGACACCGCGCGCAGGCCGCGCAACAGCACGCCCGCGCCGAGCTTGGCGACGAAATGGGCCAGCAGCGAATCGAATCCGCACACCTCCACATTGGGATGGTGGCCGAGCGCTTCACGGGCCAGTTCGACGCGCATTGCCAGCGGCAATGCGGGACTCTTGGTCGGGCTTTCCGCCACGCCGACCACAAGCCGCTCGAACAACGGCGCGGCACGATCGACCAGGTCGATATGACCGTTGGTGACGGGGTCGAAGGTGCCGGGATAGACAGCGATGCGGTGGCGGGCCGGGGTCATGGGGCAATGGGCTCGTGAGGGCGGAGGCCCGGGATTTCCAGGTCAGCGCGGAGTGTATCAACCGCAGCCGGGGTGTCGCTGCCCTGGGTCTGCCCCGCGCCTGTCGCGGTCAGTGGCGATACGCGGTGGCGATACAGGGCGTAGCGCACTTCGCGGGTGTGGCCTTCGCGATGCAGGGACCAATCCGGCGGCAGAACTACGGATTCGGCCAGTGGCGCCTCCACATACAGCCATGCGCCTTCGGCGAGCAGGGGCAGCAATCCCGCCAGCACAGGCTCCCACAAGCCGGAGGCGAACGGCGGATCGACAAAGGCGATGTCGAAACCGGAATGCGGCTGACCGTTGCGTGCCTGTGATGACAGCCAGGACAGCGCGTCGGCCTGGACCACTGTGGCCGCGTCACCGCCGGGCAGCCGCTGGGTGGTCGCCTGCAAGCTCATGGCGAGCCGGGAATCGCGCTCGACCAGCACCGCCGACGCCGCACCGCGGGAAAGCGCTTCCAACCCGAGCGCGCCGCTGCCGGCGAACAGGTCCAGCACCCGCGCGTCGTGCAGGACCGGCATCAGCCAGTTGAACAGGGTTTCACGGACCCGGTCGGAGGTCGGGCGCAAGCCGGGGGCATCGCCCACCGCCAGCTTGCTGCCACGCCAGCGGCCGGCAATCACGCGGACCTGGCCGGGACCGCGGAGCGTGGTTGGCAGGGGGGTTCGGGCGGGTTTCTTCATCGGTCGGGAAAACAGGCCAGTGCTAGCATGTGCGCCATTCTCGCGCATTCGTGAAACCTCCTGTCGATGGTCAGTTTTTTCCGCCGCAAAAAACCCGCGACCGCACCGTCCGAGCGTCGTTACAGCACCGAGGAACTGGCCGCGGCATTCCCGGATGCGCCGCCTGCGGCGAGCCCGGCAGTCGTCGAACCCGAACCTGCCGCGGACAAAGCGACAGCGGTGGCGCCGTTCGCGCCTGCTGTCGTGGAAGAGCCAGCTGTCGCAGCACCGGCCCTTGTCGAACCGGCCCGCGCTGCGCCTGTCGTTGTGGAGCCTGAGGCCAGACAGCCCACGCACTCGGTGGAAGCCACCACACCCGTAGCCGAGCGCACCGCGCCCGTCCCTCCGACGGCAGTTCCGGAACCGGTCATCGCGCCCACCCCGACCTTTGCCAAAGACCTCTCGGCATCCACCCCTGCACCGACGCCGCCTGTCGCCACCTCCATCGACAAGCCCGCAGCACTGCCCGGCAAGATGGGTTGGCGCGAGCGCCTGCGCGGCACCGCATTCGCGCGCAGCTTCGGCGGCCTGTTCCACGGCAACCCCAAGCTCGACGACGCGCTGCTGGACGAGATCGAGACCGCACTGATCATCGCCGACGTCGGCGTGACCGCGACCACCGATCTGGTCGAAGACCTCCGCAAACGCATGAAGGCGCGCGAGTTCGCCGATGCCAACGCCCTGCTCAAGGCGCTCCGCGCCGATCTGATCGCGCTGCTCGCACCGGTCGCCCTGCCCCTGCGCATCGCCCCCGACGCCAAACCCTTCGTGATACTGACGGTCGGCGTCAACGGCGTCGGCAAGACCACCACCATCGGCAAGCTGGCGCGCCGCCTCAAGGGCGAAGGGCGCTCGCTGATGCTGGCTGCCGGCGACACGTTCCGAGCCGCCGCCGTCGCCCAGTTGCAGTCCTGGGGCGAGCGCAACGATGTGCCGGTGATCGCCCAGGGGCAGAACGCCGACGCCGCTTCGGTAGCGTTCGACGCCCTGCAGGCGGCCAAGGCGCGTGGCACCCAGGTGCTGATCGCCGACACCGCCGGACGGCTGCACACCCAGCAGGGCCTGATGGCCGAACTGGGCAAGATCAAGCGGGTGATAGGCAAGCTCGACGCCAACGCACCGCACGAGGTGCTGATGGTGATCGACGGCACCACCGGTCAGAACGCGTTGTCGCAGTTGCGCCAGTTCCACGCTGCGGTTGAGGTGACCGGGCTGGTGGTGACCAAGCTGGACGGCACCGCGAAGGGCGGCGTGGTGTTCGCGCTGGCACGCGAGTTCGGCATCCCGATCCGCTTTGCCGGCATCGGCGAGCGTCCGGAAGACCTGCG
>DATJBR010000392.1:0-3590 GCA_035515255.1 Lysobacter sp.
CTCGACGTGTCGGTGCACCTGACCGACGAGCTGTTGACCCAGCGCGACTGCCTGGACCGGATCGGGGAGCTGCTGCACCGCCACGACCTGTCGCCGCGGGCGCTGGAGTTCGAGATCCCCGAGAGCGCGCTGGCGCTGGATGCGCGCCAGGTGCAGGAGAACCTGACCGGCCTGCGCGCCTTGGGAGCGATCCTGACCGTGCGCGATTTCGGGTTGGGCGGACTGAGCATCGCGGCACTGGCGCAGTACCCGCTGGACCGGCTGAAGATCGACCGCAGCTTCATCCGCAATGTCGCCAGCGACAACCGCAGCGCGGCGATCGTGCGCGGCATCATCGCGATGGGCCACAACCTGGGCATGAAGGTCACCGCCAAGGGCGTGGAAAACGAGACCGAACTGGGCTTCCTGCGCCGCAACCACTGCGACTTCTTCCAGGGCTACCTGTTCAGCGCGCCTGCCCCGGCCGAGGAACTGGACGAGGTGATCCGCCGGCGCTTCCTGCTGCCGTCCGCCTTCGCCCCGACCCGTCCCGAGCGCACCCTGCTGCTGCTGGACGACGAGGAGAACGTGCTGCGCTCACTGGCGCGCCTGTTCCGTCGCGACGGCTACCAGGTACTGGCCGCGAACAGCGTGCGCGAGGCGTTCGACCTGCTCGCCAGCAACACGGTCCAGGTCATCCTGTCCGACCAGCGCATGCCCGACATGAGCGGGACCGAGTTCCTGACCCGCGTGCGCGAGCTCTACCCCGACACCGTGCGCATGGTGCTGTCGGGCTATACCGACCTGGCCACGATCACCGAGGCGATCAACCACGGCGCGATCTACCGCTTCCTGACCAAGCCGTGGAATGACGAGGAACTGCGCGACCACATCCAGGCCGCGTTCCGTGCCTACGAACAGCAGGCCAGCGGCGAGGCTGCGTATTAGGCGGAATGACTAGACCGGCGCTCCGGCGCGCGGCGCATTGGGCTGCGACACCGGCAACACGACCCGGAACGTGCTGCCGATACCGAGCCGGCTGGACACCTCGATCCGCCCGTGGTGCTTGGCGATGATGCTGTAGCAGATCGCCAGCCCCAGCCCGGTGCCGCGACCGATCGGCTTGGTGGTGTAGAAGGGGTCGAAGATCCGCTGCAGCACCTCGTCGGGGATGCCGCAGCCGCTGTCGCTGATGCTGATCCAGACCTCGCCGTCGTCCGCACCGGTGGCCAACACCAGCGTGCCGCGCTCGTGGATCGCCTGGCCGGCGTTGATCAGCAGGTTCATCAGCACCTGGTTGATCTCCGAGGCGTGGCATTCCACCAGCGGCAACTGGCCGTAGTACTTCTCGACGCGAACCTTGTACTTCAGGTCGTTCCAGACGATGTTGAGGGTCGATTCCAGGCCTTTCTGGATATCCGACGGACGCATCGGCTCATCGGGTCCGATGCGGGAAAAGTCCTTCAGGTCCTGGACGATCTTGGTGACCCGCTCGATGCCTTCGCGCGACTCCGCCAGCAACTGCGGGACGTCACCGATGATGAAATCGATATCCAGCCGGCTGCGCATCGCCTGCAACGCCTCGCGCTTGCCGGCCTGGCTTTCCTCCTGCAGGGCCGAAGCATAGGCATCCAGCAGCGCCAGCAACGAGTCGACGTACTCCTGCAGCGTGCCCAGGTTGGAGTGCACGTAGCCGACCGGGTTGTTGATCTCGTGCGCCACACCAGCGGCAAGCTGGCCGATGGAGGCCATCTTCTCCGATTGCAGCAGTTGCTCCTGGGTGCCGGCGAGCCGCTCGTAGGTGGTCTGCAGTTCGTCGTGGCGGCTTTGCAGCTCGGCCTCGCGGGCGGAACGCGCGGTGACATCGACAAAGGTCGCGAACCGGCATCGATCGCCGCCGTTCTCGGAAAACAGCTTGATCTCCAGCACCGTCGGCGGCTTGTCGAGCCGGATTTCACCGGTCCAGCGTCCCTCGCATCGGGCGATTTCCCACGCGCCTGCCGGGATATGGCCGAGCAGGCGGTCGATGGGGTCGGGAGCCGGGTCGGCTTCAGTGTCTGGAGTTGCCGCAGGGGGAGCGGGCTGCAGCGCCTGGGCGAGTGTATTGGCGGCGGGATTGGCCTGGGCGGCCCCGCTGTCCGGGTGAAACAGGACGATCGCTACGTCCGCCAACGACAACACCGTCAGCAGGTCGTCACTCCATGGACGGATATCGCCGGGTCGATCTTTGTCGCTCATCCCACTCCGAGACTGCGCACCTGCGGGCGGGCGCTGGACTGTCCCCCCGCATCGTACACGCCGACCGAATCCAGCCGGCCGAGGTGGCGCAAGGCCCAGGTGACTTCGCGCCGACGGCGGGCGAGCAGCACGCTGTTGTCGCGATTGAGTTCGCTCAGTGCGATCACGCGTCCCGACACATCGTCGCTCAGCGGCCGCGCCTCGACCTGCCGCAGTGCGACCAGCTTGGCCTGGGTCGAATCCAGCAGGGCGTCGACGTCATGATCCAGCAGCGCCTGGCGCTCGGCGCGCAGGGCCTGCTCGAGGGCGTCCAGCGACGCCAGCATCGACGGCTGGGGCACCAGGGTCATTTCTGCAACGCTTCCTCGAAGGCCAGCATCCGGGTGGCGATCTGCTCCGGATCAATCCGGTAGCTGCCGTCGGCCAGCGCCGCGCGCACCGCGTTGACCTTGGTCACGTCGATGCCGGCCGGGGCCGCACCGAGAGAGCGCTCAAGCGCCTGCAGTCCCGCCGCCTCGCCCGTCAGCCGCATGCTGTCTGCCGGCGGGGTCGCCGCCACTGGTTGGGAACGGTCTTCGCCGGCACGGGCGCGAGCCGGGCCCGTCGATGCAAGCTCGACGGCGCGGGCCGCCATCGGATTGCCATTGATCTGGTTGGACATCACACGCTCCTGATTGCTCGGTCACGTTGGGTAACGACCGCGCCGGGCGGAACTTTAGCCCTGTCTGGAAAAACGTTCAGCGCTGCAGTTCCGCGCACCACCTCAGCGCGCGACATCAACGCACCACTTCCACCAGGCCATCGCCGACCAGGCGACCGCGGATGATACGCCGGGAGCCGAGATTCTCGACCGCCACCGTCTCGCCCGGTGCCGCGCGACCCAGCGCGCGACCGCTCATGCGCACCTCCACCCCACCCACCCGCGACACCAGCACCACCGGGTCGCCGCGCTTGAGCAGGCTGCCGTTGGCGAGGTCCGTACGGGTCAACGCGTTTCCCGGTACCAGCCCCTGGACCGCGGTCATGCCGATCACCGCCGCCGGATCGTCGAACACCGCTCCAGCGCCGGCGATGTCGCGCCGGCCCATCGCGACGTGCTCCGCCGTGATCGGCAGCCCCGCCGGCACCGGACGGGTCAGCACCACCACATCGGCCTCCTTGCGCACACGTACGGGCACATAGACACGCCAGCCGGGCGCATCGCCGCAACGGACCTCCACCGTCCGCGGCCCAGTCGGCCGCGCCTGCAGCGCCGTGGTGCAGGCCGCCAGGCGCAAGGCCGAATCGACCATCGCCTCCGAACCGGTGCCAGTAACGCCCAGCGCCGCCAATGCCGCCTCGCGGATCGCCTCCGGATCGGTCATGCCTTCGGC
>DATJBR010000393.1:0-2435 GCA_035515255.1 Lysobacter sp.
CTGGCGGCAACACCGACATCACCGCATCAGGCGCGCTCCGGAAGGGGCGCGCCTTTTTCGTGCCCGGCGCAAAACACGCTCCTGTCATACGCCGGTAACAAGAATGTCCTTTCATGGCCCTGTCCGCTGGTCACGCCAGCCACTCCGAGCAACCCATGAAGCCGATGCGTATCGCCGCCCTGTCTTTCTCCCTCGCCGTTGCAATGACCGCCTGCTCGCCGTCCGGCGACAACGCGGCGACCGCGGACACCGCCGCCAACGGGCCCACCGCCGAGGCCGGTCATGGCGACAGGATCGCCGCGCAGATCACCGGCGCCGGCGCGACCTTCATTTTCCCGCTGATCTCCAAGTGGTCGGCCGACTACCATGCGGCCACCGGCAACATGGTCAACTACCAGTCGATCGGTTCGGGCGGCGGCATCGCCCAGATCAAGGCCGGCACGGTGGATTTCGGTTCGTCCGACGCGCCGTTGAGCAGCGAGGAACTCGCCGAAGCCGGCCTGGGCCAGTTCCCCTCGGCGATTGGCGGCGTGGTGCCGGTGGTCAACGTGCAGGGCATCGAACCCGGCGAACTGCGCCTGACCGGCGCGTTGCTGGCCGACATCTACCTGGGCACGATCAAGACCTGGAACGATCCGGCGATCAGCTCGCTCAACCCCGGCGTCGAATTGCCCGCGACCAGGATCAGCCTGGTGCAGCGCTCCGACGGTTCGGGCACCACGTTCAACTTCACCAACTACCTGACCAAGGTCAGCCCGGCATGGAAGGATGCGGTCGGCGAAGGCAAGTCGGTGCAGTGGCCGGCCGGCGTCGGCGGCAAGGGCAACGAAGGCGTGGCGTCGTACGTGCAGCAGATCGACGGTTCGATCGGCTACGTCGAGCTGGCCTACGCGATCCAGAACAAGATGGCGCACACGCTGCTGCAGAACGCCGCCGGCCAGTTCGTCACGCCGGATTCGGCCTCGTTCCAGGCCGCGGCCGCGACCGCCGACTGGACCAGCGCCAAGGACTTCAACCTGGTCATCACCAATGCTCCGGGCGCCGAGGCGTGGCCGATCACGGCGACCAATTTCATCCTGATGTACAAGCAGCCCAAGGACGCCAAACGCAGCGCCGACACGATGGCGTTCTTCAAGTGGGCGCTGGAGAACGGCCAGACCCAGGCATCGGAGCTGCATTACGTGCCGCTGCCGCCGGCGCTGGTGAGCCAGGTCGAGCAGTACTGGGCCGCCGAGTTCAAGACGCCGTAACCCGCCGCTGCGCCCTGCCGCCGCCTGATGAGCACCGCCCGATGAGCGTTGTCGCATGAACACCATCGCCCTGCCCGCCGACACGCGCGACCTCAAGGACGCACGCAACGACCGGTGGTTCCGCTATCTGCTGATCGCGACCGTGGCGTTCGTGCTGCTGGCCTTGGCCGGGGCGGCGCTGTCGATGCTCTGGGGCGGTCGGCAGGCCCTGCAGGCCACCGGGCTGGACTTCTTCTTCAGCGCGGACTGGAACCCGGTGGAAAACCGCTACGGCGCACTGGTGCCGATCTTCGGCACCATCGTCACCGCGGCTATCGCGATGCTGCTGGCGATACCGGTCAGCTTCGGCATCGCGTTCTACCTGACCGAGGTCGCGCCGCGCTGGCTGCGCGGGCCGGTCGGCACGGCGATCGAATTGCTGGCCGGCATCCCCTCGATCATCTACGGCATGTGGGGCCTGTTCGTGCTGGTGCCGGTGATGACGAAGTACGTCACGCCGTGGGCCAACGACCACCTCGGCACGCTGCCGGTCATCGGCCCGCTGTTCCAGGGCCCGCCGATCGGCATCGGCATGCTCACCGCCGGCATCGTGCTGGCGATCATGGTGGTGCCGTTCATCTGTTCGGTGATGCGCGAGGTGTTCCTGACCGTCCCGACGCGGCTGAAAGAATCCGCGTATGCCTTGGGCTCGACCAGGTGGGAAGTCAGCTGGGACATCGTTCTGCCGTACACCCGCTCGGCGGTGATCGGCGGCATCTTCCTCGGTCTGGGCCGGGCATTGGGCGAGACGATGGCGGTCGCGTTCGTGATCGGCAACTCGACCCGTTTCACCGCCTCGCTGCTGGAGCCGGGCACCACCATCGCCGCGCTGATCGCCAATGATTTCGGCGAGGCCACCGAGACCTACCGCTCCGCACTGCTGCTGTTGGGCTTCGTACTGTTCATCGTGACCTTCGTCGTGCTCGCGATCGCGCGCCTGATGCTGGCCCAACTGGCGCGCAAGGAGGGCAACTGATGGCCGTCGTCGCTACCGCCACCCGTGCGCCAGAGGCGCGCGTCACCGAATCGCTGTATCGCCGCCGGCGGATCGGCAATGCGGTCGCACTCGGGCTGTCTTACGTGGCCACGGCCATCGGCCTGCTGTTCCTGGGCTGGATCCTGTGGACGCTGGTCGCCAAGGGCATC
>DATJBR010000394.1:0-2665 GCA_035515255.1 Lysobacter sp.
GAAGCCCTGATGCGCGCGGCCGAGGGCGACGGTCTGGTCGCGCTGGACGATGCCGCCGACGATGCCGCGCGTGCGCAGTTGTGGGCCGCGCGCAAGTCGCTGTCGCCGGCGCTGCGCACCCTCGCCCCGGGCAAGATCAACGAGGACGTGGTGGTGCCGGTATCGCGCATTCCCGAACTGGTCGATGGCGTGCAGCGGCTGTCGCGCCAATGCAGCCTGCCGATCGTCTGCTTCGGCCACGCCGGCAACGGCAACCTGCACGTCAACCTGATGTACGACCCGGCCGACGGGGATCAATCCACGCGCGCCAACGCAACCATGGCCGAGGTGTTCACGCTGGCGATCTCGCTTGGTGGCACGCTGTCGGGCGAGCACGGGATCGGCCTGGCCAAGCGCGACTTCATGCCGCAGGCCGTCACCCCGCCGACGCTCGCCCTGATGCGACAGATCAAGGCCGCCTTCGATCCCGACGGCATCCTCAACCCGGGGAAACTGCTGCCACCGTGAGCCGCGAACTGGACGACCTGCTGGTCCGCATCCGCGCCTGCCGGATCTGCGAAGCCCATCTGCCGCTGGGGCCGCGTCCGGTGTTGGCCGCCAGCACCAGCGCCCGTTTGCTGATCGCCAGCCAGGCACCCGGCCGCAGGGTCCACCTGAGCGGTGTGCCCTGGGACGATGCCAGCGGCAAGCGCCTGCGCGAGTGGCTGGGGGTCGATGACCGGACCTTCTACGACGAAGCCCAGGTCGCAATCGTGCCGATGGGCTTCTGCTACCCCGGCAAGGCCGGCTCCGGCGACGCCCCGCCCCGCCCCGAATGCCGCGCCACCTGGCACCCGCAGCTGCTTCCGCTGCTGCCGAACATCGGTCTGACCCTGCTGATCGGCCAGTACGCGCAGGCCTGGTTTCTCGGTCCCCGCCGGGGCGACAACCTGACCGCCACCATGCGTGCCTGGCGCGACTACCTACCGCACTACCTGCCCCTGCCCCACCCCAGCCCGCGCAACGTGGCCTGGTTCAAGGCCAATCCGTGGTTCGAAGGCGAGGTGCTGCCGGTGCTGACACAGCGCGTGCACGAGGTGTTGTCGTCGCCGCCGCGCGGGGATGGGTTACCGAAGTAATCGCAAGGCACCGAACCGATATACAAGTCCGGTGCCGTCAACCCGAAAAGTGCGTGTAACCGGTACGCGGCGGATGCCACTGCCCGCCATCGGCATCCAGCGCGCGTACGCCTTCGCCGGCGATTACCCGGCCGATGCAGGTAATCGCGGTGGCGGTCCGCGCCGCCAGGGCATCGATCGACTCGCGCACGCGCACCGGGGCGCTGAAGCACAGCTCGTAATCGTCGCCACCGGCTGCCTGCAAGACGCGTCGTTGCGGCAGGTCGAATGCCCGGGCCAATGCGGGCGAACACGGCAGGGCATCCAGCTCGATCTCGGCCGCAACGCCGCTGGACCGGCAAAGGTGGGCGAGATCGGCGAGCAGGCCGTCGGAAAGATCGATCCCGGCGTGGGCAAGGCCACCCAACCGCCGGCCCACGGCGACGCGCGGCGTCGGCCGGTCCAGACGCGGACGCAGGAGTTCGACCGCCTCGGCGTTCCCACTTTCCGCGGATGGCGGACTCGCGGCTCCAACGGGCTTCAACGGCAAAGGACTTGCGCTTGGCAACAACAACGCCAGCGCCGCCGCCGCGTCACCGAGCGTGCCTGTCACCCAGAGGTCGTCGCCCACTTGCGCACCGTCGCGGCGCAATGCGTGCCCCGGCGCGACCAGACCATGCGCAGTCACGCTGATCGACAGCGGCCCACGGGTGGTATCACCGCCGATCAGGGCGATCCCGTGCTGCGCCGCCAGACCGAGGAAGCCGTCCAGAAAGCCGTCCAACCAGGCCGGATCGTCCTCCGGCATCGACAGCGACAAAGTGCACCATGCCGGTTCCGCGGCCATCGCCGCCAGGTCGGACAGGTTGACCGCCAGCGACTTCCAGCCGATGTCGGCCGCCGCGGTGTCGAGTGGAAAATGCACGCCGGCATTCAGCGTGTCGGTACAGACCACCAGTTGCCGCCCGGCGGGCACCTGCACGATCGCAGCGTCATCGCCAATGCCGAGCACCACGTCCCCGCGCGTCGCGGCACGCGAACGGATGCGATCAATGAGGTCGAACTCGGCCAAGAGGTCACCTGCAGGTTGAGCACGGCGCGCTGAAGCCCGCATCGTGCAACGTAATTGGGAACACCGGTCTGGCCTGCTTCAACCTGCCGCAACCACCGGACTCTTCCATGGCACCGGCCGGGAGGCCCGTCCACCAAGCGAATTTCGTGGAGCGACTGGACGGGTCTCGCGGCCGGTGCCCTTACGAATCCCGCCCCTGCTCTTTCGCACGACTCTTCCCGTCGCACATCAGCAGAACCACCGTCCGACCTGTTATCCGTCCGGCCTTCCCAGACAAGTGCCGACGAATGGAAACGAGCGGCTCCGTGGCAACCGACCGCCCTACCGCTTCCGCGACGCACTCACCTCGACCGCGCGCCACTCCGCGGCGGCGTGGTCGAGCACACCGTTGACGTAGGTATGCCCGTGTTCCGCGCCGAAGCGCTTGACCGACTCGATCGCCTCGTTGATCACCACCCGGTACGGCACGTCCGGACGATGGTGCAACTCGTAGGCA
>DATJBR010000395.1:0-2392 GCA_035515255.1 Lysobacter sp.
GCGCCGACGTGCAGAGCATGCGCGGCTGGTGGCGCAACCGCGTCTCCCGCGTCCTGCTCAACTTCTTCCTGACCAGCCTGGGCACCGCGATCGGTGTATGGACCGGTGGCCTGAAGATGCTGGGGACGCTGTTCGGCTGAGTGCCCAGCCGGCGCAAGGCCGGTCAGCGATACCCGCCACGAAGCCCACGAACAGATTCGCGGGCTTCGTGGTTTCAGGCCTCCTGCAGCGCGACGGCCAAGCCTGGTTCGACGTCATGCCCCATGTCGCGCTCCACGCCACGCGCCTTGCGCACGACCCGCGCGGTGCTGTTGCGCAGGTCGTCCAGCATCGCGTAGATCGTCGGCAGGAACAGCAGGCTGACCACGGTGGAGAACGCCAGGCCGCCGGCGACCGCACGCGCCATCGGCGAGTAGGTCAAGCCGCCCAGCACGACGGTATCGCTGAGCGAGATCGGCACCATCGCCAGGATCGCCGTGCCCATCGTCATCAGGATCGGACGCAGGCGTTCGCGGCTGCCTTCCACCAGCGCATCGGTGCGCGACAGCCCGCGCCGGCGCAGGTTGTTGATGTGCTCGACCATCACGATGCCGTTGTTCACCACCACCCCCATCAGCACCAGGATACCGATGAAGGCCATCACCGAGAACGACGTGCCGGTGATCCAGAACAGCCAGAACACGCCGAACACCGAGAACAGCACGCAACTCATGATCGCCGAGGGGAACAACAGCGACTCGAACACGGCGGCCATCACGACATAGATCATCACCAGCGCGATCACGAGGTTGAACATCATCTGTTTCGCGGCGTCGGCATCGTTCTGGAATGCGCTGCCCTCGAAGGTGTAGCCGTAGCCGGCCGGGAAGGCGACGCCGTCCAGCGTCTCCTCCATCGCCTTGCGCGCCTCGGGCATGGTCGCCTTGTCGGCCAGATTGGCCTGGATGATCAGCGAGGTCTGCCGGTTGGTGCGCCGGATCTCGGTCGCCGCCGGGCTGGTATTGATATCGACCATGCTCAACAACGGCACGTTGCGGCCGTCGGGCGATCGCACGGTGAAGGCGGCGATATCGGCGGCGTCGAACTGCTCGGCGCCGGCGAAGCGGACCCAGACCGGCACTTCGGTCTGGCCCCGGCTGAAGTCGCGCAACTGGGCACCGCGCAACGCCAGGCCGACGAAGCGCGACACCTGCTCGGCGCTGAAGCCGAAGGCCGCAGCACGTTCGCGATCGACCCGCACGTTCAGCTCGTTGTTGCTGTCGCCCGCATCGACACGGACATCGCGCAGGACCGCCTGCCGCTCGAGCATCGGCACGATGTCCTGCCCCAGCTCGGTGAGCGTCTGCGATGAATCGCCCACCAGCTGGACCTGCACGTTCTGGCCGGTACCGCCGCCGCCCTGATTGCCCTGGTTGCCGATACCGATGTCCGCCCGGGCGGATTTAGGCAGGCCTTTGCGGACCTCCTCCACCAGCGCACCGACATCGGGCACACCCTCCTTGAAGGTCACCACGGTGCCGGAATCGCCGCCGGCGCCGAACCACGAATAGATCTGGGCGATCTGGAACCGGTCGCGGTTGCTGTCCAGGTAGCGCTCCACCCGGGCCACTTCGTCCGACACCTGCTCCTTGCTGTAACTGCCGTTCCAGCGGTAGTAGATGTTGACCTCGCCGGACTGGTTGCCGCCGCCAAACATGTCGAACTTGGTCTGGGTCATCGGAACCACGCTGACGGCGACGATCAGCACGATGCCGGTGACGCTCCAGCCGCGATGTTCCAGCGTCCAGCGCAGGAACCGGGCGTAGCGCTTCTGCAGTTTGCGTATCAGTCCGCTGTCGCTCTGCACCGCCGCCGGGGTCTTCATGCGCGCGGACAGCATCGGGATCAGGCTCACCGCCACCAGCCAGGACGCCAGCAGCGACACCGAGATGGTGATCGCGATCTGCGACATGAAGATGCTGATGTTGTTGGTCTCGCCCAGCAGGTTGGGCACGAACACGATGCAGTGGCACAAGGTGCCCGCCGACAGCGCGATGGCGACATTGCGGGTGCCCACGATCGAGGCCCGCAACGGCTGGTCGGGCATCCGCTCGCGCTCCTGGTAGATGCTCTCCACCACCACCACCGCGTTGTCGACCAGCATGCCGACTGCCAACAGCAAGCCCATCAGGCTCAACACGTTGAGGGTGACACCGACGAAATACATGAAGCCCAGCGTCATCACGAAACAGATCGGGATCGCCAAGGTGACCATCAACGTCGACGGCCAGTGACGCAGGAAAAAAAACAATACAGCGATCGACAGCAGCAAGCCGATCCCGCCGGCCTCGGCGAGTTCCAGCAACGAGCTGGTCACGTCCTTGCCCTGGTTCTCGATGACCTTGACATCGAC
>DATJBR010000396.1:0-10267 GCA_035515255.1 Lysobacter sp.
GCGCAAGCTGCGTCACCCGAGCCGCTCCGAGCAGCTGCGCAGCTTCCTCGATATCGAGTAGGTCCGTGCGAAGCGATGCGTGATCCGAAGCCCCGCCCCGTGCGGGGCTTCGGTTTTTTACCGGCTACAATTCCCGTCCGCGCTGCGGGCCTATAGCTCAATGGTTAGAGCAGAGGACTCATAATCCTTTGGTTCCAGGTTCGAGTCCTGGTGGGCCCACCATTTGGCAGTCCGATGAAGTCCGTGAAGATGCCGGAATAGCCCGTAAAGGCCCGCCGAAACACGCTTAAGCTTGTCTGCCCGCGATGACCCGGTGTACAGCCGCGTCAACCGCGAAGCAGGAAGCGGAGGTCACGTGGCGATACTTACGATCGCGATTGCAATACACGAGCATGTGCAGGCGCTGGACGTCGCCGGGCCGGTCGACGTGTTTGCCGAGGCAAACGGTCATGTTCCGGCCGGGGATCATTACAAGACGGTCCTGGTGGCAGCGGATCGCAAGCCGCTGCGGACATCCAGCGGCATGCTGGTGGTGGCCGACATGACGTTCGAGGAGGCGCGACGCGACTTCGACATCATCCTAGTGGCAGGCGGGCCGGAGCTGCCGGACACGGCGCCCGATGCCGAACTGCTGGAGTGGGTGGGGGAAGCGCCGCGCAGGTCGATGACCTACGGTTCGATCTGCACGGGCGCGTTCGTACTCGGCCATGTCGGCTTGCTCGATGGCCGGAGGGTCACGACCCACTGGCAGAGTGCCGCCCAGCTGGCACGCATGTTCCCCGAAGCGAAAGTCGAAGCCGATTCGATCTATGTCCGCGACGGCCGACTCATCACGTCTGCCGGCGTCACGGCAGGGATCGACCTTGCCTTGGCGTTGGTCGGTCAGCGTCATGGGCCGGAGGTGGCCGTGGCGGTCGCCAAGCGGCTCGTCGTGGTGGCGCAGCGCCAGGGCGGCCAATCCCAGTTCAGTCCCTATCTCACGCCTCCCGTCGATCCCACGTCATCGGTGGCGCTCGTCCAGCAACACGTCGCGGCGCATCCCGCCCAGCGGCACGCGCTCAAGTCGCTTGCAGGCGTGGCAGACATGAGTCCGCGGAACCTGATCCGCCATTTCGTCCAGGAAACCGGAATCACCCCGCACGAGTTCGTCCTGCGGGCACGGATCGACGCGGCCCGCAAGGTCCTGGAAAGCAGCGACCTGCCATTGAAGACCGTGGCATACGACTTCGGTTTCGGGACTGCGGACCGCATGCGGATCGTCTTCAGGGAACGCCTCGGCGTGACTCCCGCGCAATATCGCGCCCGGTTCCGGCACCAGGAAACACCCCCGGTGTCATGAAATCGCGCTGTTCTGTCACGATCCGGCGCAAACGTTCGATTGTGGCCAGGCGGGCAACTGCCGACACTTGAGGGCAGTATTTTCCTGGAGTGGATTTCCATGACCGAGACCATCGCAGGCATCCGGGTGCCCGACAGCCCGCTGGTGCGCGCCGCCACGCAGCTTGTGCGCGACACCGAAGACGACCTGCTCTACAACCACAGCCGGCGCGTGTTCTTCTGGGGGGCGCTTTCCGGCAACCGGCGCGGCCTCGAATACGATCTGGAGCTGCTTTACCTGGGTGCCATGTTCCACGACATGGGCCTGACGGAACGGTACTCGAGCGCCGACTTGCGCTTCGAGGTCGACGGCGCCAACGCGGCGCGCGACTTCATGAACGACTATGACGTGCCCGAGCGCGACGTCGAGGACGTCTGGACGGCCATCGCACTCCATACGACGCCCGGCATCCCCGAGCACATGCGGCCGACCGTGGCCTTGGTGACTGCTGGCGTCGAGATGGACGTGCTCGGCATCGCCTACGACGAGTTCAGCCAGGAGCAGCGCCACGAGGTCTGTGCCTGCCATCCCCGCGAGGCGAACTTCAAGGAAGGCATCATCGACCACTTCGCCGATGGCATCAGGAAGAAGCCGGAAACCGCGTTCGGCAACGTGAAGGCGGACGTGCTGGCGCTGAAGGTGCTGGGATACCGGCGAACCGACTTCTGTTCCATCATCCGCGGTTCCGCCTGGCCGAATTGATTCACGGTTCTGCGCCACGAGGGAGCGCGTGAGGCCAATCGTATTTCTGGGCCTGAGCCTCACCGAACCGGAAGCGCGCGCTGTCCTGGATGCGGAGTACCGCGCGCCCATCGTCCGCGGCGACCTGGATGCCATCGTTGCACCGGCGCAGGTCGTGATCGTCGACGGCATGCTTGACCCTGACCTGCGGCTGGACCCCGAAGAAGCCGCCCGGGCGCTCGCTCGCGGTCTCGTACTCCACGGGGCCGCGAGCATGGGCGCGGTGTTGGCGGCGCGGCTGGAACCCCTGGGCATGAAAGGTGCCGGGCAGGTGTTCCAGATACTGCGGACTCTGGGTGGCGATCGGGAGGATCTGGTCCAGGCACTGTTTGCGCGCGACGGGTTGGAGTTCAGGCCGCTCACGGTGCCGCTGATCAACGTGGTGGCCGGCCTTTGGTCGAGCGGATTGGGGACCGGAGAACTTGCTGCGCTCGTCCACGTGCTCCGCGCGATTGCGCTGGATGCGCGGACCTGGGAGACCATTGAGGCCGCCGTTGCCGGCGCGGGTTTCCGCCTGCCACCTGCTATCCGCCTGATGGACGCCAAGCGTGAGGACGCGCTCTGCCTGCTTCGGCAACTCAGGTAGCCGAGGAAAGCCTGCGACTCAGGCGTGCACCAGGCGCGCCACGGACTCTGCAACCGGCGTGTCGCCTTCGGTCAACTCGATGATGATGCGGCTCACCGCCGGTTGTTCGATGATCTCCAGCAGCGTCGCGGCCACGTCTTCGCGCGGCACGTCGCCGTAGGGAATGGCCAGGCCCGTGCGCACCTTGCCGGTGCCGGGCGCGTCCAGCAGGGTGCCGGGGCGCAGGATCACCCAGTCCAGGTCGGACTCGGCGAGGTGTACGTCGGCGAGTTTCTTAACCGCCATGTAGTGCTCGAACGTCTCCGACACCTGCTTGCCGCGGAAGGATTCGGGGAAGGCCGAGACCAGCACGAAGCGCTGGATGCCCGCCTGCCGCGCCGCCGCGACCGCCAGCTCCAGCCGAGAACACGACCACGTCGCTGCCGGCCATGCGCTGCGCCAGTCCATCGGCGTCGAGTTCCAGCAGATTGCCCTCGACCGGAATGGCGCCCAGCGCCTTGAGTTCATCGGCCGGCTCCGGCTTGCGATACAGCGAACGCGGCTCATGGCCGCGTGCCGCGAGCTGTTGCGCGAGACGACGCGCGACCTTGCCCGAGCCGCCGATGATGAAGACCTTGCGCATGGTCGGGATCAAGCCTTCAACGAAGCGTTGTCGATCACGAACCGGTACTTCACGTCGCCCTTGAGCATGCGGTCGTAGGCCTCGTTGATCTCGTCGGCGCGGATCATTTCGATGTCCGCCACGATGCTGTGCTCGGCGCAGAAATCCAGCATCTCCTGCGTCTCCGGGATGCCGCCGATCAGCGAGCCGGCCAGACTGCGCCGCTTGGCGATCAAGCTGAACACGTTCGGTGACGGATGCGGTGTGGCCGGCGCGCCGACCAGGGTCATCGTGCCGTCGCGTTTGAGCAGCGCGAAGAATGGATCCAGCTCGTGCGGTGCGGCGACGGTGTTGAGGATGAAGTCCAGGCTCTTGGCATGCGCCGCCATCTCATCGGCATTGCGCGAGACGACCACTTCATCCGCGCCCAGTGCCTTGGCCGCCTCGCGCTTGGATTCGGACGTGGTGAACGCGACGACGTGGGCACCCATCGCGTGCGCCAGCTTGATGCCCATGTGCCCGAGCCCGCCGATACCGACCACGCCGACCTTCTTGCCCGGCCCCACCTTCCAGTGGCGCAGCGGCGACCAGGTGGTGACGCCCGCGCACAGCAGCGGCGCCACGGCAGCCAGCTGCGCCTCGGGGTGGCGGATGCGCAGCACGTAGCGTTGGTGCACGACGATCTGCTGCGAGTAGCCACCCAGCGTATGGCCGGGCGCGTCCGGCGTCCGGCCGTTGTAGGTGCCGACCATGTGGTCGCAGTAGTTCTCCAGCCCGTCGCCGCACTCCGCGCAGTGCTGGCAACTGTCGACGATGCAGCCCACGCCGACCAGGTCGCCCGGCTTGAAGCCGGTGACGTCGGATCCGACCGTTTTCACCTTGCCGACGATCTCGTGGCCGGGTACGCACGGGAAGACGGTGCCCGCCCATTCCGCGCGCACCTGGTGGAGGTCGGAGTGGCACACGCCGCAATAGGCGATGTCGATCTGCACGTCCTGCGGGCCGGTCGCGCGGCGGGTGATATCGATGGGAACCAGCGGTTGGTCACCGGCGTGGGCGCCATAGGCTTTGATGGTCATGGTGAGGACTCCTGTGTCGATCGGAAAAATCAGTTCTCGGAGAATACGACCCGCACGCCACTCCGGCCGAGTGCCTGGGAGAGGCCGGCAGGGTCGTCCAGGTGACCGAGCCGGGTGTACCAATACGACGAGTTGGACGTCAGATAGAAGACCACCACGGTGTCGCTGCCAAACAGCATGAGGTCGCCATTGCGGGTCGTTCCTGGCCGGCTTGCGTCCGTGGGCAGCGCCTGGGGCAGGCTGGCGAACTTCTCGTTGCCGTTGTGCTCGCGCATGTCCAGCGTCTGCGGCAGCAGCGCGGCGAAGGCACGGGCGGTCTCGCTGTCAGCCAGGGTGATGGCGAAACGGCGTTCGCCGACGGTCATCCACATGCGTGACTCCTCCGGTTTGGCGGATGTTGACGCGGCATCCGAGGCAGTCATGGGCGCCGTCGCCGGGGCAGGGGACGGGGCAGCATCGCAAGCACCGAGCATGACGAGGCACAGCGGCAGGCACAGCAAAAACATGTGGATTGGGCTAGGCACCGATGCATTCTTGCGCGCGCGCGACCGCTTTACTAGCTAATGCATACTTAAAGATCATATAAGCATCACTAATTAATCCTTCGTGGAAAATGCACCTCCATGGTCAGACGCAACCTCAACGATCTGCTGTCATTCGTCACGGTGGCGCGAGAAGGCAGCTTCACCCGTGCGGCCGCGCTGCTGGGCGTGACCCAGTCGGCGCTCAGCCAGGCCATCCGCGGCCTCGAAACGCGACTCGACATCCGCCTGCTCACGCGCACCACGCGCAGCGTCTCGCCCACGTCGGCCGGTGAGCGCCTGCTGCGGGCGATCGGCAATCGCTTCGACGAGATCGAAACGGAACTGGATGCGCTGACGGAACTGCGCGACAAGCCGGCCGGCACGGTGCGCATCACCTGCGGTGATCATGTGTTGCGCACCACGCTGCTGCCGAAGATCGCGCCGCTGCTGCGCGAGTATCCCGACATCAAGGTGGAGTTCGACGTCAATTACGGATTCACGGACATCGTGGCGGATCGTTTCAACGCCGGTGTGCGCATGGGCGACACCATCGACAAGGACATGATCGCGGTGCCGATCGGCCCCGAACTGCGCATGGCCGCCGTCGCCACGCCGTCCTATTTCGCCGCGAACCCCAAGCCCAAGACGCCGCACGACCTGGTGACGCACCGCTGCATCAACCTGCGTTTTCCGACCGGTGGCGGGGTGTACGTCTGGGAGTTCGAACGCCGGCGGCGGCCATTGAATGTTCGCGTCGACGGCCCGCTCATTTTCAACACGACGCCGCCGGTCGTGACGGCCGCGCTGGAAGGGCTGGGCATCGCATTTCTCCCGGAAGAAGAATTTGCACCGCACATCGAGCAGGGCCGACTGGTGCGCGTGCTGGAAGACTGGTGCCCGCCGTTCCCGGGCTACTACCTGTACTACCCCAGTCGCCGTCAACCGCCGCCCGCGTTTTCCATCGTCCTCGATGCATTGCGCCTGCACGCCTGACGCCGCCCGCACCTTTACCCCGCATCCACAGGAAACAGACCATGAGCCAACTGTTCACCCCCGTCCGCATCGGCCGCATCACCGCGGCGAACCGCCTCGTCATGGCGCCGATGACCCGCTCGCGCGCCGACGAGCAAGGCGTGCCCGGCGACATTGCCGCCACCTACTACGCCCAGCGCGCCAGCGCCGGGCTGATCATCACCGAGGGCACCTTCCCGTCCGCGACGGGCAAGGGCTACGTCCACACACCCGGCATGGCCACCGATGCCCAGGCGGCAGGTTGGAAGAAGATCGTGGAGGCCGTGCACGCCCGCGGCGGCCGCATCTTCCTGCAGTTGATGCACTGCGGCCGGATCTCGCATCCCTCGCTGATCGATGGCGCGACGCCGGTGGCGCCCTCGGCGATCCGGCCCGAGGGCCAAGCCTGGACGCCCATCGGCCAGGTCGACTACGTCACCCCGCGCGAACTCGGCGTGGATGAGATCGCCGGCATCGTCGAGGACTACCGACAAGCGACCCGTCGCGCCATCGACGCCGGCTTCGACGGCGTGGAACTGCATGGGGCGTCCGGCTACCTGCCCGAGCAGTTCCTGTCATCGGGCAGCAACCAGCGGCAGGATCAGTACGGCGGTCCGGTCGAAGGCCGCACCCGCTTCCTGCTTGAAGTGCTGGCCACGATGGTGGCGGAGGCCGGGGCCGACCGCGTCGGCCTCAAGCTCTCGCCGGAAATGAACTTCAACAGCATCACCGACGCCGCGCCGCAGGAAACCTACACCTACCTGGTCGACCAGCTGCGCGGTATCGGCCTGGCCTACCTGCATGTCGCCCTGTTCGGCGCGAAGACCGACTACCACGCCCTGCTGTGTCCGCGCTTCGGCGGCACCTACCTGATCGGCGGCGGCCTGACCCGGGACAGCGCCGAAGACGCACTGGTCAAGGGCACGGCCGACGCCACGGTATTCGGCAGCGCCTTCCTCGCCAATCCCGACCTGCCGGAACGCTTCCGCCAGGACGCCGCACTCAACGCGCCCAACCGCGACACGTTCTATGCGCCGCCCACCGGCCAGGGCTACACCGACTATCCGACGCTGACGGCTGACATGGTCACCGGTGCAGACAACACACAGACATGAAGATCACCTGGTTCCGCTCTTTGATGGTGCTGGCGGCCATTGCTGTCATCGCCGCACTCGTCGTTGTCGCGGCACTGCTCTACCTGGGCAAGCCCGTGTTCGGGCAGATGCCGCAAGGCGAGCAGCTCAGCCTCATCGAGCGGTCTCCCAACCACGTCGACGGCGCGTTCCAGAACCTGGTCGACACGCCGTTCCTGACCGCGGGCGCCACCCAGCTGTCGATCCAGATCGACAACCTGCGCGCCGAGAAGGGCAGTCCGCGGCCGCCGCATGACATACCCGCGCAGAAGACCGACCTGAAGTCGCTGGACGTCAACGAGGACCTGGTGGTGTGGCTGGGCCATTCCTCCTGGTACGTGCAGCTGGCGGGCCAGCGGATCCTGATCGATCCGGTGTTCAGCGCCAACGCGGCGCCGTTGCCAGGTTTCATCGAGGCGTTCGCCGGCACCAGCATCTACTCGGCGGACGACCTGCCGCGGATCGATGTCCTGCTGATCACGCACGACCATTTCGACCACCTGGACTATCCGACGATCCTGGCGCTTGAGTCCATGGTGGAGCGGGTGGTCACCGGGCTCGGCGTCGGCGCGCATTTCGAGTCCTGGGGCTACGACGCCGCCAGGATCGACGAGCTCGACTGGCACGACACGATCGCGCTCGGCGATGGGCTGGTGCTCCACGCGACACCCGCGCGGCACTATTCCGGGCGCACGTTCACCCGCAACAAATCGCTGTGGGTCGGCTTCGCGATGGAGACGCCGCAGCGGCGGATCTTCTTCAGCGGTGATTCCGGCTATGGCGCCCACTTCTCCGCGATCGGGGAACGCCACGGCCCGTTCGACTGGGTGGCGCTCGACACCGGCCAGTACGACCCGCGCTGGGCGAACCTGCACATGAATCCGGAACAGGCGGCCCAGGCCGCGGTGGATCTTGGGGCGCGGGCGCTGACGCCGCAACACGTGGGGCGTTTCACCCTCGCGCCGCATGACTGGAACGACCCGTTCGAACGTCTTGTCGAGGCCAGCAAGGGGCGTGACTACGCGCTGTGGACGCCGACGATCGGCCAGCCGGTGCACTTCGATAACCGCCCGCAGGTGTTCGCAGCGTGGTGGACACCCACCGCCGATCACGATGCGACCGCAGGCACGTCTCTCGCGCCCGCGACCGCTCCGACACAAGCAAACACGCCATGACATCCCCGGATCGCGGTGCCCTCGCGGCCGACACGCCCGCCAGGCAGCAGGCCGGGGCGCAACCCGCTTATTGGAGCGGCATCTTCGCGATGACGATGTGCGTGTTCGCGCTCATCGCCTCGGAGTTCATGCCCGTCAGCCTGCTGACGCCGATCGCCACGGATCTTCGGATCAGTGAGGGCTGGGCAGGCTACGGGATCGCCATCTCCGGCGCCTTTGCGGTGCTGACGAGCCTGTCCATCTCGACGCTCGCCGGCACCATGAACCGCAAGACCCTGCTGCTGGTGTTGACCGGACTCATGTGCGTTTCGGGCCTTATCGTCGGACTGGCGCCGGGCTATCTGACCTACATGATCGGCCGTGCATTGATCGGTGTGGTCGTGGGCGGGTTCTGGTCGCTGTCGGCGGCGGTGGCGATGCGGCTGGTGCCGACCGACCAGGTGCCCAGGGCGCTGGCCATCTTCAACGGCGGCAACGCGCTGGCGGTCGTGGTGGCCGCGCCACTGGGCAGTTATCTCGGTGGCATCATCAGTTGGCGCGGGGCGTTCCTGTGCCTGGTGCCGGTCGCGCTGATCGCGCTTGTCTGGCAGTGGATCAGCCTGCCGTCGATGCCGCCCGGGCCGCGCACGGCGGGCTCCGGCAACGTGTTTCGCCTGTTCAAACGCCGGGTGGTGGCGCTTGGCATGCTGGCGGTCGGCGCCTTCTTCATGGGGCAGTTCGTGTTGTTCACCTACGTGCGGCCGTTCCTCGAAACGGTGACGCTGGTGGACGTGGCCACGCTGTCCTTCATCCTGCTGATCATCGGCGTCGCGGGTGTCATCGGCACGGCAGTCATCGGCATTGCGCTGAAGATGGATTTCTACCGCACGCTGGTCGTGATTCCGCTGCTGATGGCGGTGATCGCCGTGGCGCTGGTCGCGTTCGGCGGCTGGCTCGCCGGCGTGACGGTGCTGTTCGGTCTCTGGGGCCTGCTGGCCACGGCCGCGCCGGTGGGCTGGTGGTCGTGGGTGGCCAGGACACTGCCGGACGACGCCGAGGCCGGTGGTGGGCTGATGGTGGCAGTCATCCAGTTGTCCATCGCGCTGGGCTCGACAGTCGGAGGCGTACTGTTCGATACGAGTGGCTATGCGACCACGTTCGTGGTGAGCGCCGCCGTGTTGGTGGCGGCTGCATTCCTGGCGTTGCTCGTGTCACGCGCCGACAAGGCTCCTGCCTGAAGCCTCGAATTCCAGAATCCGCGAATCCGGAAAAACTTCGTCTCCCGCGTTTCAGCCTGCGCTTTTCCGATGGCGGCTTCTGCTGTTCCGCACCCGTCGCGCGACCTCGCAGGCCGCGGCGATGGCCAGCGTCAGCACGATCGTGGATAGCAGTTGCAGCCGCGAATCGGGTGACAGCAGCGTCAGGGCGAAGATCAGTGCCAAGATCGCCAGACCCAGCCAGGTCACGTACGGAAAGCCGCGCATGCGGAACGGCAACGGGGTGCCGGCCCGGTCGGCGCGCCGGCGCAGGATCAGCTGCGAGACCAGGGTGATCGTCCATACCATCAAACAGGTCGAGCCGACCAGGTTGAGCAGCGCGGGCAGCACCCGCTCGGGGAACCACAACTCCAGGAGGGTGGCAAAGAACCCGAACGTGACGCTCGCCAGCACCGCGACCAGCGGCACCATGCGTCGGTTCACCCGGGCCAGACCGCGAGGCGCCTCGCCGCGTTCGGCCAGCGAGAAGATCATCCGCGAGGCGCCATAGAGGTTGGCGTTGAGCGCCGACAGCAGCGCGATCACCGCGACCAGGGTGATCGCGGTGGCGGCGCCCGGGATTGCGGCGACCTGCAGCACCGCCGCGAACGGCGACTTCAAGGCGTCGCTGGTCCATGGCACCACCGCGATGATCACCGCGATCGAGCCGATGTAGAACACGAGGATGCGCCAGGCGACGGTGCGGATCGCGCGGGCGAGGCTGCGTCCTGGCTGCTCGGATTCGGCCGCCGCGATGGCGACGATCTCGGTGCCGCCGAACGCGAACACCACCACCAGCAAGGC
>DATJBR010000397.1:0-3961 GCA_035515255.1 Lysobacter sp.
CTGACAAGCGTGGGGAAGCGCCCAGTCTAGCCGGTGTCGTGCCGCGACTGGCCGTGTTGCAGCGGCGTTGGATGGCGGCGGCGTATGCTCGGTCGACACGCCGCGCAGTCACCGGGCTGCGGGTTTGCCGACGAGGCCTGCTGATGAAAGTTGTCTACGAAGCCGCCGGCATCATCGATGCCCACCTGATCCGCCACGCATTGGAGGCGGCGGACATTCCGGTGTTCGTGAAGGGCGAAGCGCTGTTGGGCGGCATGGGCGAGTTGCCGATGTTCGGGCTGGTGCAGGTCTGTGTGCCCGATTCGGCCTGGCTGCAGGCGCGTGAGGTGGTGCAGTCGGTCGGGTTGGGAGCGCCGGTGGCGCTGTCCGACGACGAGTCGGTCTGGGCCGAAGCGCCGTTGCCCTCGGCTGGATAGCGGCGGTTCGTATCGGCTTCGGTCGTGCTGGCTGGGCGTACCGATCCGATGTACAGGTCGCGACTTACGTCGCTCCTACATCGGGCTGGTTAGCGCTGCGAGGGGGGGACTTCCTTCGGTCGTAGGAGCGACGTGAGTCGCGATCCAGAGAGCTCCAGAGAGCTGTCGAAGTACGAATACCCAAGTTTCTGTAGGAGCGGCTTCAACCGCGAACAGGCAGAGCCCCCATTACTGACGCCTGCGTCTACGGGTCACGACGGCTGATCACCCAGCAGTCTCTGGAAGCGATGTACAGCTCGCGGCTGAAGCCGCTCCTACGACGGCAGCTATGGTGGCAATACCAGCCGTCAGTCAGCCGGCGGACGCAGCAGCTCTGCAGGCATCTGCCGGAGCACATGGGACAACTGCTCCAGCAACGGACCCAGTGCAGAGCTCTTGCGCCAGACCATCGCGATCCGCCGGTGCGGTGCTTCGCCACGGAACTGCAGCAGGGCGATATCCGCCGACGGCGGCACCGGCGGCTGCACCGCGAGCACCGGCAACAGGGTCAGGCCGACCCCGGACGCGACCATCTGTCGCAGGGTTTCCAGACTGGTGGCGCGGAACCCGTCGCGCTCGCCGGCACCGGCCATCCGGCACACGTCCAGCGCCTGATCGCGCAGGCAGTGGCCTTCTTCCAGCAACAGCAGTGGAACGTGGTCGAGTTCGTGCAGGTCCAGCGTTTTCTGCGCGGCCAGGGGGTGCCGATTCGGTACCGCGAGCAGGAACGGCTCGTCGAACAGGGGCTCCACATGCAGTTGATCGTCGTGGATCGGCAACGCAAGCAGCGCCGCGTCCAGTCGACCTTCGCGCAGGCGCGTCAGCAATGCGTCGGTCTTTTCCTCGACCAGCAGCATCTCCAGCCGCGGGAAGCGCTCGCGCAGGTCGGGCAGCACGTGCGGCAGCAGGTAGGGCCCCAGGGTCGGAAACATCCCCAGCCGGATCGTGCCGGCCTCGGGGTCCTGGCTGCGGCGGGCGATCTCGCCCATCTGGTCGACATCCGACAGCACCTTGCGCGCGCGCTCGACGATCTCGCGGCCGACCGGTGTCAGCATCACCTTGCGCGGCGCGCGCTCCACCAGCGCCACCCCCAGCTCCTCCTCCAGCTTGCGGATCTGGGTGGACAGGGTGGGCTGGCTGACGAAGCTGGCCGCTGCGGCGCGACCGAAATGCCGGTGCTCGGCCAGTGCCACCAGGTATTTGAGATCGCGCAGGTTCAATGTTGGAGTCTCGACAAAGGCGGGCCGGGCCGGTCTCGGGGAAGTTTCCCCGGAACCGGCCCGGCCCGCGACAGGGCGCGATCAGGCGACGGCGGCTTCCGCGTCGGAGTGGTCTGCCGTGGCCGGCGCCGGTGTGCGGATCAGGTGGTCGAACGCGCTCAGTGCGGCGGTCGAGCCGGCGCCCATCGCGATCACGATCTGCTTGTACGGCACCGTGGTCGCATCGCCGGCGGCGAACACGCCCGGCATCGAAGTGGCACCGCGCTCGTCGATGACGATCTCGCCGCGCGGGGACAGCTCCAGGTCGCCCTTCAGCCAGTCGGTATTGGGCAGCAGGCCGATCTGCACGAAGATGCCGTCGAGCTCGATCCGGTGGCTGTCGCCGCCCTCTCGGTCCTTGTAGACCAGCGCGGTGACCCGCTTGCCGTCGCCCTGCACCTCGGTGCTTTGTGCGCTGACGATGATGGTCACGTTGGGCAGGCTGCGCAGCTTGCGTTGCAGCACCTCATCGGCGCGCAGTTGGCTGTCGAACTCGACCAGGGTGACGTGCTTGACGATGCCGGCCAGGTCGATCGCGGCCTCGACGCCGGAGTTGCCGCCGCCGATCACCGCCACGTCCTTGCCCTTGTACAGCGGGCCATCACAATGCGGGCAGTAGGCCACGCCCTTGTTGCGGTACTCCTCCTCGCCGGGTACGCCCATCTGGCGCCAGCGCGCGCCGGTGGCGAGGACCACGCTGCGCGACTTCAGCGACGCGCCGTTGGCCAGCTGCACCTCGACCAGACCGCCGGGCTCGCGCGCCGGGATCAACTTGGCCGCGCGCTGCAGGTTCATCACGTCGACGTCGTATTCGCGGACGTGCTGTTCCAGCGCGGTCGCCAGCTTGGGGCCTTCGGTGTACGGCACCGAGATGAAGTTCTCGATCGCCATCGTGTCCAGCACCTGGCCGCCGAAACGCTCGGCCGCCACGCCGGTGCGGATGCCCTTGCGGGCGGCATAGATCGCCGCCGCTGCACCGGCCGGGCCGCCGCCGATCACCAGCACCTCGAACGGTGCCTTGGTCCTGATCTCCTCGGCCATGCGCTTTCCGGCACCGGTATCCAGCCGGGCGACGATCTGCTCGACCGTCATCCGGCCGGTATCGAAGGCTTCGCCGTTGAGCAGCACGGTCGGCACCGACATGATCTCGCGCGCCTCGACCTCGTCCTGGAACAGCGCGCCGTCGATCGCGACGTGCTGGATGTTGGGGTTCAGCACGCTCATCAGGTTCAGCGCCTGCACGGTGTCCGGGCAGCTCTGGCACGACAGCGACATGAAGGTCTCGAAGCGGTACTCGCCTTCCAGGTCGCGGATCTGGTTGGCCTGCTCCTCGGAGATCTTCGCCGGGTGGCCGCCGACCTGCAGCAGTGCCAGCACCAGTGAGGTGAACTCGTGGCCCAGCGGGATCGCGGCAAAACCCACGCCGACATCGGTGCCGATGCGGTTGATCGCGAACGACGGTTTGCGCGGCTGCGAATCATCGCGGCGCAGGCTGATCTTGTCGGACAGTCCAGCGATCTCCTGCAACAGGGTGTCGAGCTCCTGCGACTTGGGGCTGTCATCCAGGCTGGCGACCAGTTCGATCGGCTGGGTCAGCTTCTCCAGATAGGACTTCAGTTGGGCTTTGAGGTTGTCATCGAGCATGGCGACGGCTCCATCAGTGGATAAGGGGAAGAAGGCGGGGTGCTTGCAGGAGCGGCCTGGGCCGGGGGAGGGAGCCGGAGAGGGGAGCCGATCAAGGCATCCGGCGCAGCCCAAGCCGCTGATGCAAGCAACCTTGAGGAAACAGAGTTGAAGCGGGACCGAGGGAACAGGGCGGACACCAGGTCCGGGACCGCTGAACATCGAATGCTGCGGGCGGATCACGCGGACTGTGACATCGCGGGTATCAGGCCGGTGATGCGTTGCCTCGCGACGATTGCAGAGGCGGATATCGCTCATTTGCGGGACCGCTGCGACGGGTCCGTGCGTCCGTATCGGAAGCCCGGGCGACGCGCGCCCGGGTTCCGTTTTCTGGCATCCGGGCGCGTTGAGCAGCGCCCGGACAGGTCATTCAGACCGGACTGCGATGGTCAGATCTTGCCGACCAGATCCAGCGACGGTGCAAGGGTCTTCTCGCCTTCCTTCCACTTGGCCGGGCAGACCTCGTTCGGGTGGGCAGCCACGTACTGGGCGGCCTTGACCTTGCGCAGCAGCTCGGAGGCGTCGCGGCCGATGCCGCCGGCGTTGATCTCGACGATCTGGATC
>DATJBR010000398.1:0-5162 GCA_035515255.1 Lysobacter sp.
ATCGAAGAGGCCGTGATCGAAGAAGTAGTGATTGCGTTGCCGGAACCCGCTGTCGAGCCGGTCGCTGTCGAGGTTGTCGTTGTCGAGGAGGCGGTGTCGGTGTCGGTGGAAACAGTGAAGGCTCCAGCCGCGTCGACCCCGCCAATGGCCATCAACGAGAGCAGGCCTGCCATCGACTCGAGCCTGCCGGAAGATGTCGCGGTATCGGCAGACGTCGCTCCGAACGAGCCGCGCACCGCCAGCCTGTTCGACAGCGTTCCCTCGCCCACGCCGTTCGCCAAGCCGGCAGAAACCGCCGTCGACGCGATGGACAAGCCCGAGCCCGTGCAGGTGGCGGAAGAGGATACCGAAGAGAACCAGGCACCGGACGACAAGCACAACGTCTGACACGTACATCACAACACGCGGCTTTTTCCAGCCACCATGAAAACGGGCCGCAATTCGCGGCCCGTTTTTTGTTGCACCGACTGGCAAGTAGCGCTACAGCACCCGTGCCGGCTCCAGCAATCCGTACTGCCCCAACAATCGCGCCAGCGCGATGTTGTCGTTGATCGCCAGCTTCTCGAACATCCGGGTCTTGTGCGTGTTGATCGTCTTCGCGCTCAGGCTGAGACGTCGCGCGATTTCTTCCTGCCGCAGCCCCTGCACCAGCAACAAGGCGACTTCCAGCTCGCGTGGAGACAACTCGTCGAACGGCGAATGACTCCCGTCCAGCGCCGACAACGCCAAGTGCTGGGCGATGTTGCTGGCCAGATAGCGCCGGCCACGCGCCACATCGCGCACCGCGCGCAGCAACTCGGTGGCATCGCCGCCCTTGCCGACATAACCGAACGCGCCTGCCTCGAGCAATCGCCGCGGCATCGGCCCGTCCTCAAGCACCGAGACGATGATGACCCGGGTCCCGTAGTCGCCCCTGACCACGCGCTCGGTCACCTCCAGGCCGCTGAGACCCGGCAAGTGCAGGTCGCACAGCACCACGTCGGGTTTCAACTGGCGGATCAACGGCAACGCCGACTCGCCGCTTTCCACCTCACCGACCACATCGATATCGGCCTCTGCCGACAGGATCATGCGCATGCCGGCGCGTACCAGCGCGTGGTCGTCCACGATAAATACACGGATGGTCATCCTTTCCCCTCCCTATGGTGAATCCCCCCGCGACGAGGCTACCGGGCAGGTTCCGGGGCCGCAACCGAAAGCCGAATCCCGACTTGCGATATCGCGCCAGTGACGACCGCCAGCAACACCCGGCGCACCCATGCGCGTTGGTCAAGCCGCGCCACAAAAACGCCGGACACCCGTGCGTGGAATGTCTCGGCGAATGGGGGGTTCATTGATGGGTTTGTCCGGATATCTCCGGCAAACCATTGATCTGAAAGACACATTGGCGGAGAGAGTGGGATTCGAACCCACGGAAGGTTTGACCCTTCGCCGGTTTTCAAGACCGGTGCCTTAAACCGCTCGGCCATCTCTCCGTGAACCTGCCGCGTGACTGGCAACCCGCGCGGGGTCGCCATTCTCGCATGAGACGATGCTGGTTCGTCAGCGCCGGAAAGCCTTCAGTTCGGTTTCGCTGCAGGGCTTGCCGTTGATGTCGCCACAGCCGAGGCGGGCACTCTCGACCAGGGCAGGTACCTTTTCCGCGAGGAAGTCGATGAACACCCGCACGGCCGGCAGCATGCCCCGACGGGAAGCGAACACGGCGTGGAAGATGCCTTGCGGCAAGCGCCATTGAGGCAGCACGACCTGCAGTTCGCCTCGGCGCACGGCGTCGGCGCAGACGGTCTCCGGCAGCAGGGTAATGCCCACGCCCTGGGTCGCCAGCGACAGCAACATCGGCAGATCGAACCCCATCACCCGCGGCTTGATATCGATGCGCTGCACGTCGCCCTTGGGGCCGTGCAACTCCCAGCGCTGGCGGGCGTCGTCTTCGCTCATGCTCATGGTGACGTGTTCGGACAACTGCTCCGGCGTCTCCGGCCGGCCCATCTTGCGCAGGTAGTCGGGACTGGCGACCAGCAACTCCTGGATCTGGCCGAAGCTGCGCATCACCAGGCTGCCGTCATCATCGAGCTTGGTGCGCACGCGCAGGGCGACATCGATGCCTTCGTTGATGACATCGACGCGACGGTTGCTGACGTGCAATTGCACCCGCACCTGCGGGTAGCGCGCGAGGAACTCGGGCAGCAGTACCGGCATCTGCTGCTGGGCGGTGCCGACCGGCACGCTGACGCGCACCACGCCGCGCGGTTCGGCGCTGAGACGATCGACCACCTCACGCGCCGCCTGGGCCTCGGCCAGCATCGACTGGGCATGGCGGTACACGGCATTGCCCACGTCGGTGACGGCGAAACGACGGGTCGAGCGTTGCAGCAGGCGGACGCCCAGATCGCTTTCCAGCTGGCTGATGCGGCGACTCAGACGGGATTTCGGGATCCCGACCGCACGTTCGGCGGCCGCAAACCCGGAGTGCTCGACCACCAGGGCGAAATAGTGGAGATCGTTCAGATCATGCATGCGAGACAATTCCAACAACAGAACATTGCCCAGTATTTGACCACCTCAATTCCACAGAAGCAACACCTTACGGTTGGCAGTAACGCAACGGGCCCGCAATCGCGGGCCCGTTTTTATCTCGACACTATGGAGAGTCAGACGATGCTTTCCACACCGCCCATGTATGGCCGCAGGACGTCGGGCACGGTGATCGAGCCGTCGGCCTGCTGGTAGTTCTCCATCACCGCGACCAGGGCGCGACCGACGGCGACGCCGGAGCCGTTGAGCGTATGCACCAGTTCCGGCTTGCCGGTCGCCGGATTGCGCCAGCGCGCCTGCATGCGGCGCGCCTGGAAGGTTTCGCAATTGGAGACCGAGGAGATCTCGCGATAGGTGTCCTGCGACGGCAGCCAGACTTCGAGGTCGAAGGTCTTGGCGGCGGAAAACCCCATGTCGCCCGAGCACAGCAGCATGCGGCGGTACGGCAGGCCGAGCTTCTCCAGCACCACTTCGGCGCAACGGGTCATGCGCTCGTGTTCGTCGCCGGACTCCTCCGGACGGGCGATGCTGACCAGTTCCACTTTCTCGAACTGGTGCTGGCGGATCATGCCGCGGGTATCGCGACCGTAGGCGCCGGCTTCGGCGCGGAAACACATCGAGTGCGCGGTCATGCGCATCGGCAGCGCGGCATCGTCGAGGATCTCGTCGCGGACGATGTTGGTCAACGGCACCTCGGAGGTCGGAATCAGGTAGCGCTTGCTCTCGCCCACGGCGGTGGCGAACAGGTCGTCCTCGAACTTCGGCAACTGGCCGGTGCCCAGCAGGCTTTCGGCATTGACCAGCAACGGGACGCTGGTTTCCTGGTAGCCGTGCTCGCCGGTGTGCAGGTCGAGCATGAATTGCGCCAGCGCGCGATGCAGGCGGGCGACCGGGCCGCGCAGCACGGTGAAGCGCGCGCCGCTGAGCTTGGCGGCGGTGTCGCCATCCAGCCCACCATTACGCGCACCCAGTTCGACATGGTCCTTGACCGGGAAATCGAACGCCCGCGGCGTGCCCCAGCGGTGCTGCTCGACGTTGTCGTTCTCGTCCGCGCCGGCGGGCACCGAGGCCTGCGGCAGGTTCGGCAGCCCCAGTGCAATGGCGTCCAGTTCGGTCTTGATCGCCTCCAGCCGCGCTTCGCTGGCCTTGAGCTCATCGCCGAAGGTGGCGACCTCCGCCAGCAACGCAGTTGCATCCTCGCCTTTCGCCTTCGCTTGGCCGATCGCCTTGGAACGTGTGTTGCGCAGGTTCTGCAATTCCTGGGTACGGACCTGGATCTGCTTGCGCTCGCTCTCCAGCGTTTGCAGCACCTGGGCATCAAGTTCGTGGCCGCGGGTTTCGCGCAGGCGGGTGGCCAATTCGGCGGGCTGCTGGCGCAGCAGGTTGGGATCAAGCATGTCGGGACCGGAGGGTGATCGAGGTCGCGATTATCGCGTGGATCGACTCACGATGGGCGCGCAATTGGCGAAGTGTTAACCACGTCCATGCACAATGCGGACTTCGCCGCTGCCGGATATGACATGCCCGCACCCTCGCCTGCTTCTTCTCCTCGTCGATCTGTCTTGTCCGACTGGCTGCCCTCGCATCGCGCGTGGCTGTGGATGTTGCTGGCGTTCGCCATCGGTGTGGTGCTGTTTGTACTGGTCTGGTCCCGCAGTCGCCAGCAGCACGACTTCTATCGCGCCGGCGAAGCGCCGCCCACCTCCGCGGCAGCCGAGTACACCCCCTTGCCGGTTCCCTCGGGTGACCGCAGTGGCGAGACCCAAGGGCTGGATTCACCATCGACGCCCGGGAATGAAAGCGGACTGGTCGAAGTCGAGCCACCACGCGTGATCGAAACGGCACCGCCGCCAATGCCGGTTTCCCCGCCAGCCACGCCCGCACCGACGGTCGCGACCACCCAACCGATGCCGCTTGCCGGCAGGACGCCGGCCCCGAGCTACCCGGCGCGCGCATTGCGACGCGGCGAAAGCGGCACCGTGCTGGTCCAGGCCCACATCGGTCCCGATGGCGTCCCGACCTCGGTCACGGTGGCCGAGGGCAGCGGCTCGCGCCTGCTGGACCGCGCCGCCGTGGACGCCGTACGCCGCTGGCGGTTCCAGCCGGCATTGCAGGACGGTCGCCCGACCGTTGGCACGGTGAACATACCGATCGAGTTCACGCCGCAGCGCTAGCGTACGCACAGAAAATCCATCGCCCAGAAACAAGCATGGCGACGACGGGCCGAAGCCTGCCGCCGCCACCTGACCGGGGGTCAGCCGGGAACGCTGCGACCTGATGGGTTCAGGTCAGTAATTGCAGGTCGGTAATCGCAACTCAGAAGTTGTAGCGCAGTGACACATAGTAGTTGCGTGGCAGGCCGTAGTACGCGGTCTGGATGTTGCCGACGCTGGCGAATTCCTGGCCTTCGGTCTTGTAGTTCTCGTCGGTCAGGTTGCGCACGCCGGCCCGCACCTGCCAGGTGTACTGCGGGGAATCCCACACACCGAACACGCCCAGCAGGCTGTACGCGCCCTGGCTGAGCACGTCGCGATTGTCCACCGACAACCAGGTCTTGCTGCGGTACGAGACGCCGCCGCCCACGCTCAGACTGCCGCTGTCGCCGAGGCTGAAGTTGTGCTGCAACG
>DATJBR010000399.1:0-3170 GCA_035515255.1 Lysobacter sp.
TGCCAGAGCGCAATCCGCGGCCCCGGCAAAGGTGTGCTCGCAGGCTTGGGCACCATCGACGCCGTGGGCGAGCGCCAGTACCTGCTCGCGCGTCGTCGCGACACAGGTCCAGAAAGCGATGCGCACACTGGTCCCCGGCGCAATGCGCGCGCGCCGGCGCAGGCTGAAAATCGGATCCAGCACATCGCCGACGGTGCCCGATAACAGGTCGCCATTTTCCATGGCGGCGGCGTTGCGCAGTGTCCGTCCGCGGCCGAGAAATCGCGCACGGTCGGTCTCGTATTCCGTCGTGTGGTCCTCCTGCCCCTCCACCAAGGCGACATGCGCGGCCCAGATTTCCGGCTCCTCCGGCGCGCGCCGACGCCGCGTTGCCAGCAATACCCCACCCTGCTCGACCCATTCGGTCTTGACGAACATCTTGGAGAACGCCGGATGCGCCGCGTCGCGCGCCGCCGGTGCCAGTACCAACTCGGCATAGGAGGTCAGTTCGATGACGCGCTGGAGACGGCCGTGGTTGCTGATCGTGAGGTGACGCAACTCGGCATCGCAGTCCGCTGCGATCGCCACGGTCAGCCGGGTTTCCAGCGGGCCATCGTGACGGACACTGGAAAAAAGCCCGTCCGTGGCGGTCGCCAGGTAGCTGTCGGGCTCGCCGCCGCGGGGTTGCCTTCCCGCCGACCACACCGCACCGCTGTCGGCATCGCGCAGCAGGATGTGGTTTCCCCAAGCATCGCAGGTCGGGTCTTCGCGCCAACGGGTGATTGCCAGTCCCAGCCACTGGCTCTGGCCTGATCCGGCATCGGTCAGCATGACCGTGTAGCGGCCGTTGGACAGCAGGTGTACGCGCGAGACGGCGCGTGGCTGCGGCGGTGGTGATGGCATGGGCATGCCGGCCTCCAGTGGGCAGGTGGCTGCACGGCGGGTGGGAGTGGCCGGGCGTCCATGCGAGGTCTGGAAGGCACCGGGGTTGACGACTGACGACACCCGCGTTGCCGATCCTACGCCGCGGCCGTGACGCGGCCTTTAACAACGTCTGGCTACGCTGTCTGTTCCTTCAGAAACTCCTTCAGAAACTCCTGCAGGACGTTCTGCTGGAACCCGGGCAAGGAAAAAGAACATGACGCGAGTGATGGTTATGTGGTTCAAGGCCGCGGCCGGCATCACCGGCAGCGCGGTGTAGCGCATGGATATCGCCGCCACCGACGAGGTGCTGTTGGATCAATTGCAGCGGGCGGCATTCGGGTACTTCCTGCAGGCGTTCAACCCGGCCAATGGACTGATTGCCGACACGAGCCGGGCGAACTCGCCGTGCAGCATCGCGGTGGTCGGGTTCGCCCTGTCGAGCTATCCGGTCGCGGTGGAACGCGGCTGGATCGAACGCGCCGAAGCCGTCCGTCGCGTGGTGGCATCGCTGCGGTTCTTCCATGACAGCGACCAGAGCGGCAGCGCGACGGCGACCGGCTACAAGGGGCTGTATTACCACTTCCTCGACATGCACACCGGCGCACGCGTGTGGCGGTCGGAGTTGTCGACGATCGACTCGGCGCTGCTGATCGCCGGCGCGCTGACGGCGCGTTGCTATTTCGACGCCGACACCGCGGACGAGGCCGAATTGCGGACTTTGGCCGATGTGCTGTATCGACGCGCGGACTGGCACTGGGCCAGCGCCGGCAAGGCCACCATCCGCCAGGGCTGGAAGCCCGAATGCGGCTTCCTGCATTACGGCTGGGACGGCTATGACGAGGGCATCATCCTGTACGTGCTGGCCTCCGGATCGCCGACCCATCCGATCGACAACTCGCATTACGAGGCGTGGACGGCGACCTACCAGTGGGAGAACCTGTACGGGCACGACTTCCTCTATGCCGGCCCGTTGTTCGAGCACCAGTTCTCACACGCATGGATCGATTTTCGCGGCATCCAGGACCGCTTCATGCGCGAGAAGGGCTGCGACTATTTCGAGAACACCCGGCGCGCCATCGCCGTCCAGCGCGAGTACGCATGGCGCAACCCGCACGAATTCAACGGCTACGACGAAAATTGCTGGGGCCTGACCGCCTGCGACGGCCCCGACGACAACGTTCCCGGCCTCGCCCAGAACCTCGGTCGGCTGTACGGCTACGCCGCACGGGGCGTGCCATATGGCCCGGACGACGGCACCCTCAGTGGCTGGGCCGTACTGGGTTCGTTGCCTTTCGAGCCGGAAATCGCCATGGCCGCGGTGCGCAACATGCTGGTGCGGTATCCGGCGATGTTGACCGGGCTGCAGTTCGCCAGCGGTTTCAACCCGCGCTGTGGCGATGCGGACGGCGCCCCATGGGTATCGCGCGGACACTTCGGACTGGATCAGGGCTTGGTCGTGATGATGATCGAAAACCACCGCTCCGGACTCCTCTGGCGACTCATGCGCGGCTGTGACTACGTCCGCGCCGGCCTGCACCGCGCCGGTTATGGCGGGGGATGGTTGCAATGAGCGCGCCGTCATGAACACGACATCCACGAACCAGCCATCGCCCTCCACCGCCCCGGCCGATGCATACGAACGCGAACGCCTGTCCAACGTGCGGCCGCCGCAATGGATCAATCCGACCCCTGCCCCGCTTTACGACCTGGTGGTCATCGGCGCGGGTACCGCGGGCCTGACGGCGGCGAGCCTGGCCGCCGGACTGGGAGCAAAAGTGGCCCTGGTGGAATCCGGCCTGCTCGGTGGCAATTGCCTGAACACCGGTTGCGTGCCGTCCAAGGCGGTCATCCGCACATCGCGCCTGTACGCGGAAATGCGCAACGCGGCGAAATACGGCGCGCAGCCTCCGGTCGATGTCCCGGTCGACTTTGCCGCGGTGATGCGGCGCATGCGCGACATCCGCGCCCGCATCAGCCGCGGCGATTCGGCACGGCGGCTTTCCGCACAGGGTGTGAACGTGTTCTTCGGGCAGGGGCGTTTCAGCGCGGTGGATGCGTTGACGGTGGCGGGCGCGGACCTGCGTTTCAGGAAGGCGCTGATCGCCACCGGCGCCAGGCCGCGCATTCCGCAGATTCCCGGCTTGGCCGCAGCCGGTTTCCTGACCAACGAGTCCGCCTTTGACGTGACCGAACTGCCGCGCCGGCTGCTGGTGGTGGGTGGTGGTCCGCTGGGTTGCGAGATGGCGCAGGCGTTCTGCCGCTTCGGC
>DATJBR010000400.1:0-4082 GCA_035515255.1 Lysobacter sp.
AGCTTGCCGGCCTGCTCGGTCAGCGCGGCGACCAGCGCCGGGTGGGCGTGGCCGAGCGCGTTGACCGCGATGCCCGCGCCGAAGTCGACGTACTCGCGCCCCTGCTGATCCCAGACGCGCGAACCTGCGCCACGTTCGAGCACGATCCGGCGCGGCCGATACACCGGCAGGTAGTAGCGCTCGCACAGAGGGTAAAGATCGGCGGTATCGGTCATGGCATGAGAGTGGAAATCGGGCGAGCGGTTATTCTCCCCGATCCACACGCCGTCCGGCATGCCCACCATGTCGCCGCGCACGATGGCCCGGGAGAATCACCATGCGCCTGCTGTTCACGCCACAGCTCAACCCTGCTGCCGAAGCCGGCTGGCGGCAACGCTGGTTCGAGATCATCTATCACCACGACACGCCGCCATCGCGCAATTTCGACCTGCTGCTGATCCTGGCGATCCTCGCCAGCGTGGCGGTGATCATGCTCGACAGCGACCCGTGGCTGCACATCGACCACGCGGTGGCGCTGTACCGGATCGAGTGGGGCTTCACGCTGGTATTCACCGCCGAGTACGTGCTGCGCCTGCTGGTCGTGCGCCGGCCGCTGCGCTACGCGCTGAGCCTGTGGGGAATCATCGACCTGCTGTCGATCCTGCCGACGTACATCTCGATGTTCATGCCCGGCGCGCAGGCCCTGCTGGTGGTGCGCATCCTGCGCGTGCTGCGGATCTTCCGGATCCTCAAGCTGACCCGGTATGTGGAGGAAGGCAGCCTGCTGATGGGCGCGTTGTGGCGCAGTCGACGCAAGATCTTCCTGTTCGTCAGCGTGCTGCTGACCATCGCGATGATCTTCGGCGCACTGATGTACGTGATCGAAGGCCCGGAGTACGGCTTCAGTACGATCCCGACCGGAATGTACTGGGCCATCGTGACGATGGCGACGGTCGGCTTCGGCGATCTCGCCCCGCAGACCGCCGGCGGACGGCTGATCACCTCGGTGCTGATCCTGATCGGCTACAGCATCATCGCGGTGCCGACCGGGATCTATACCGCGGAGCTGGCCAGCGGCCTGCTGCGGAGTTCAGGCAAACGCCACGACAATCGCGGCTGCGCGACCTGCGGCCTGGAAGGGCACGAGCCGGAAGCGGCGTATTGCCGCCACTGCGGCAGCGCGCTGGCGGCCCCGATGGAGTAGACCGAATAGACCGCGACCGTTACCTGCACCGGGAACTCACCACTGCCCGACATTCGGCATCGACGCCCACGGCTCCGCCACTGGTAAACGCTCGCCCTTCTGCAGCAACTCGATCGAAATCAGGTCCGGGGAGCGCACGAACGCCATGTGGCCGTCGCGCGGCGGCCGGTTGATGGTGATCCCCATCGACTGCAGGTGGGCGCATGTCGCGTAGATATCGTCGACCTCGAACGCTAGATGGCCGAAGTTGCGGGCGCTGCCATAGTCCTCGTCGGAGCCCCAGTTGTGGGTCAGTTCGATCTCGACCTCGGGGTTTTCCGGCGCGGCGAAATACACCAGGGTGAATTTGCCGGCCTCGTTGTCCAGCCGCCGGGTCTGCCGCAGGCCCAGGCCCTCGACGAAGAAACGGGCGGTGGCCTCCAGGTCATGGACGCGGATCATCGCGTGCAGGTATTTCATGGTGTGCTCCTCAATGCATGCTTCTCGACGTGCGTGGATCAACACGCTTTGGTCGATGTGTCTGGATCAACAAAAGGGGTTTGCAGCACGTCCGGTCACAGGAACAGGTCGGGCAGCAGTGGCTGGGTGGGATCGACCGCATAGCCTGAAAAATCCGCGACGCCCGACTCGACCAGCACGTCTTCGTCGATCAGGAACCGGCCGTGGAAACCAGCCGCCTCACGCACCAGCACCGCGTGGGCGGCGTCGGCGACGATCTCCGGCTTGCGGCAACCGGCGGTGTCGATACCGGGAATCATGTTGAGCGCATCGGTGGCGATGATCGTGCGGGGCCACAGCGCGTTGACCGCGACGCCCTGCGGGCCGAACTCCGCCGCCAGTCCGATCGTCACGAAGCTCATGCCCATCTTCGCCAATGTGTAGCCGGTATGCGGCGCCCACCATTTCGGGTCCAGGCTGGGCGGTGGCGCCAGGCTGAGGACGTGCGGATTGGGCGATTGCAACAGGTAGGGCAGACACGCCTGCGCGCACAGGAAACTGCCACGCGCGTTGACCTGCTGCATCAGGTCGAACCGCTTCATCGGCGTGTCCAGCGTGCCGCGCAACCAGATCGCACTGGCGTTGTTGATCAGGATGTCGATACCGCCGAACGTATCCACCGTGGCCGCGACCGCCGCGTGGACCTGATCCTCTTCCCGGATGTCGCACTTCAACGCCAGCGCCTGGCCGCCAGCGGCCTCGACCTCGGCGGCGACGGTGTGGATCGTGCCCGGCAGCTTCGGATTGGGCGCGGAGGATTTGGAGGCGATCGCGATGTTGGCACCGTCGCGGGCCGCGCGCAGCGCGATCGCACGACCGATCCCGCGCGAAGCGCCAGTGATGAACAGGGTCTTGCCGGACAGGGTGGACATGGACAACTCCTAATAACGGGCAATCGGCGGGCACTGGCCATTGTAGGCAACGGCTCCCGACGTGATGGGGCGGTGGGCGTGACGCATGCGAAAACGGGGATACGTGTGGATAGACGCTGGTCCGACGCTTGACCCGGATCTTTCAGCCAGTCACGCGATCACGGCTTCGGCCCCTGCCCTTCGTTGTCCTCCCACTTCAGCAGCCGGCGGGTGACGAAGCGATACACCGGCTTGCCGGTCGCGAACCACGCGTCGCGCACCCAGGAGTGCCGCTTCAGCACGCGTCGCTCGACCGGAGTCAGCCGTTGCGGGCAGTAGGTGCGTTTGTGCTTGAGCAGGTGCCGCAGGTCCTCGCGCGCGAGCAGGCGCATCCAACGGGAGCGTGCGTCGCCGCGAACGGCGAGCTGGAAGTCGATGATGGCCGGGCGACCGTCGGCAAGCACCAGCCAGTTGGCCTCCTTGGCCAGATCGTTGTGGGCCAGGCCGCGACGATGCAGTTGCTGCAGCAGGCGACGGGCCTGGCGGAAGTACGCCAGATCGCCGTGCGGGGGCGCCTGGTACATCGCCGCGCCTTCCATGTAGCTGCGATCAAGCCGGCGGCCATTCCAGCGCAGCAACTGGGGGACATCGTGCAGGCCGTCGACCCGCTGCAGGCCGCGCGCTTCACGGCGCGCAAGCCACCAGGCGGGGAGTCGCAGCCACAGCGGCACGTGGGCCAGATCGCGACGCACGAATAGACCGGTCTGGTCGCGCATCAGGGCAATGCGGCCGAAGCTGTCGGCCTTCAATGCGGCGACCTCGGTCGCCTCGGAATAATGGGAACGGGGCATGCACCCAGTCTACGGAGTTCGACCCGTCCGCTGTGAACTCGCATGGGTGCATGAGCCGATGAACTGACCTGCAATCTTTGCCTGTACGACAGGCATGAAACGGTGGGTGGGAGCTGTTGGCCGCTGCCATAATGCGCCGATGAATCCTGCCTGGCTCGACAGCATCACCGCGTGGATCGCGACCCATCCGATCGCCGCCGGTGCGCTGATCTTCCTGATCGCCTTTTGCGACGCGCTGGTCATCGTCGGCATCGTGGTGCCCGCGCTGCCGTTGCTGTTCGCCGCCGGCGCGCTGGTCGGGCTGGGCCACATCAGCGGGCCCTACGCACTGTTGTGCGCGGCTGCCGGCGCGTTTATCGGCGATGCGCTCAGCTACTGGTTCGGGCGCCGCCTCGGCCCGCAGCGGTTGCGCGGGTGCTGGCCGTTCGTGCGCTATCCGCAGTGGCTGGATCGCGGCGAGACCATGTTCCGCCGACATGGCGTGAAAAGCATCCTGATTGCGCGCTTCGTCGGCGCGGTGCGGCCGTTCGTGCCGGCCATCGCGGGCATGCTGCACATGCCCATCCGCCGTTACGCCCTGCCCAGCGCGTTCGCCAGCATCACCTGGGCGGCCTTGTTCCTCGCGCCCGGCTGGGTGCTGGGCGCTTCCTACGATGCAGTCGCTGCGGTGGCCGACCGGCTCGCGCTCGCCCTGGGCGG
>DATJBR010000401.1:0-1613 GCA_035515255.1 Lysobacter sp.
GCGTCGATGACCGCACCGGGATCCGGCACGTGCTCCAGCATTTCCATGCAGGTGACGGCATCGAACCGGCCCGGCATCTCGGCCGCCAGCGACTCGGCCGACTGCAGCCGGTAATCGACCTTGGCGCCGGTTTCCAGCCCATGCAGGCGGGCGACCTTGACCAGCTCGGGCGCCAGGTCGATCGCGGTGACCTGCGCGCCCTCGCCCGCCAGCGCCTCGCTGAGCAGCCCCCCACCGCAGCCGACATCCAGCACCTGCGCACCGGCCAGCGGAATACGCGAACCGACATAGCCCAGGCGGGCCGGATTCAAGGCATGCAAGGCCTTCTGCGGGCCCTGCGGGTCCCACCAGCGGCTGGCCAGCGCACCGAACTTGTCGAGCTCGGCCTGGTGGAAGTTGTCATCGCGCACAGTGTCGTGGGTAGTCATGTCGCCGGAACTCCAGAAGGATCAGCCGCGGATCGCGACGATCCGCTTGCGCCACTGCTTCGCGTTGGCGATCAGTGCCGCGGTGTCGATGTCGACCAGCTCGCGTTGCAGCAGCTTCGCCTTGCCGCCGATCCACACGTCGGTGACATGGTGGCGGCCGGTCGCGTACACCAGTTGCGAGATCACGTGGTGCAGCGGCTGGGTCTCGACCTGCTCCAGGTCGACGCAGGCCAGGTCGGCCTGCTTGCCGACCTCGATCGAACCGATCTGGTGATCCAGTCCCATCGCCCTGGCGCCGCCCAGGGTCGCCGCGCGCAGGGCGCTGGCGGCGCTGAATACGGTGGCATCGCCGGCCACGGCCTTCGCCAGCTGGGCCGCGGTGCGGGTCTCGCCGAACATGTCCAGGTCGTTGTTGCTGGCCGCGCCGTCCGTGCCAATCGCGATATTGACTCCCGCCTGCTCCAGCTTGCCGATCGGGCAGAACCCCGACGCCAGCTTGAGGTTCGACTCGGGGCAATGCACCACGCTGACGCCGCGTTGCGCGCACAGCGCGATCTCGGCGTCGATCAGCGCGGTCATGTGCACCGCGATCAGGCGGTCGTTGACCAGGCCGAGTCGGTCCAGGCGGGCCAGCGGACGCTGTCCGTACTTCTGCTGCGACTCCTGGACCTCGTGTTCGGTCTCGTGGGTGTGCAGATGGACCGGCAGGTCGAGCTGGTCGGACAGCATCCGGATCCGCTCGAAGCTCGCATCCGACACCGTGTACGGCGCGTGCGGGACGAACGCCATCGACACCAGCGCGTCGCCGCGCCACTGGTCGTGAACCTCGACGGCCCGGTCGAAATACTCGTCGTCGGTCTTCGCCCAGGCGGTCGGGAAATCGATCACCGGCAAGCCGACGCGGGCGCGGAAACCATGCCGCTGGTAAGTCGCGGCCTGCACGTCGGGGAAGAAGTAGTTCTCGTTGGCACAGGTGGTGCCGCCACGCAGCATCTCGGCGATCGCCAGACTGACGCCATCGGCCACGAAATCCGGGCCGATCACCTCGCCCTCGATCGGCCAGATGTGGCCCTGCAGCCACTCCATCAGCGGCAGGTCATCGGCGACGCCGCGCAGCAGGGTCATCGGGTTGTGCGTGTGGGCATTGACCAGCCCCGGGATCAACGCCGCCTGCGGGCGCGTCAC
>DATJBR010000402.1:0-7175 GCA_035515255.1 Lysobacter sp.
CGGTTTCGCGGTGAAGTTCTACACCGACGAAGGCATCTGGGACCTGGTGGGCAACAACATGCCGGTGTTTTTCATCCAGGACGCGATGAAGTTCCCGGATCTCGTCCATGCGGTGAAGCCCGAGCCGCACAACGCCATGCCTCAGGCGGCCTCGGCACACGACACGTTCTGGGACTTCATTTCATTGATGCCCGAATCGATCCACACCGTGATGTGGCTGATGTCCGACCGCGCGATTCCGCGCAGCTTCCGGATGATGCAGGGGTTCGGCGTGCACACCTACCGGCTGGTCAACGAAACCGGAAAATCGGTGTTCTGCAAGTTCCACTGGACCCCGAAACTCGGCACCCACAGTCTGGCCTGGGACGAGGCGGTCAAGATCGCCGGCGCCGATCCGGACTACAACCGGCGCGATCTGTGGGAGGCGATCGAGGCAGGCGAATATCCCGAATGGGAGTTCGGCCTGCAGGTGTTTACGGAGGAGCAGGCGGACAAGTTCAGCTTTGATGTCCTTGATGCCACCAAGATCGTGCCCGAAGAGTTGGTGCCGATCACCCCTGTCGGCCGGATGGTGCTCAACCGCAACCCGGACAACTTCTTCGCCGAGACCGAGCAGGTCGCGTTCTGCACCGCGCACGTCGTGCCGGGCATCGATTTCAGCAACGACCCGCTGCTGGCCGGGCGCATCCACTCCTATGTCGATACGCAGCTCACGCGTCTGGGCGGTCCGAACTTCCACGAGCTGCCGATCAATTCGTCCGTGGCGCCGGTCCACAACAACCAGCGCGACGGCATGCACCGGCAGGCCATCCACCGTGGGCGGGTCAGCTATGAGCCCAACTCGCTGGGCGGTGGGTGCCCGTTCCAGGCCGGGACGGCGGGTTTCGTGCCGTTTCCCGAGCCCGTCACCCAGGACGAAGTGCGTGGCAAGGCGGAGAAGTTCGCCGAGCATTTCAACCAGGCGACCCTGTTTTTCGAGAGCCAATCCGCGCCCGAAAAGGCGCACATCATCGCGGCCTACCGGTTCGAACTCAGCAAGGTGACCGTGCCGGCGGTGCGCCAGCGCATCCTGTCGATGCTGCGCAACGTTTCCGGCGAGCTTGCCCAGGGCGTCGCCGAAGGTCTTGGCATGAGCTTGCCCGAGCCGATGCCGCGTGCGATCGCGAAACCGCCCAAGCCCGAAGTCCGGGTTTCGCCGGCGTTGTCGATGACCGCCTATCCCGGCGACGGCATACGGACGCGCAAGGTGGCGATCGTGGTGGCAAACGGCGTGGTGGGCGAGGGCGTTTCGGCGATCCAGACCGCCTTGCGGGAGGCCGGCGCGGAGGGACGGCTGGTCGGCCCGCGGATCGGTCCATTTACGACGGCGGAGGGTGACGTGATGGAGGCCGATGCATCGCTCGAGAACGAGCCCTCGGTCCTGTTCGACGCGCTCGTGCTCGCCGACGGTGCCAAGGCCGTCGCCACGCTGGCGGGAATGGGGCAGATGGCGGAGTTCATCCGCGACCAGTTCCGGCACTGCAAGACGATCCTCGCGCTGGGTGCGTCAAGTGAATTGCTTGCGCAGGCGGGCATTGCGCAGGACAGGAAGGACGAAGGCCTGCTGCTGGCCGGATCCGGAAAAGCCGCGGCCGGCCCGTTCCTCAAGGCGCTGGCGCAGCACCGTCATTTCGCCAGGGAGTCCGACCCGCCTGCGGTCTGAGGCACGCGACAGGAAATGATGGGCAAGGACAGGCGCCACTGGTGGGACTTTCGCCAGTGGCGCCTGGTGTGATCGCGCGGGTTGTTCATGAACCTCCGGCTGCTATTCCCCGCAACGTGCGCGACAATAGTGCGCTGGCCCTGCCGCTTGTTTATCCGCGACGGCGCTTCCGTCGCCAGGCCGGTGCCTCCCGCCCACAACTTTCCTATCAGGAGCTGGCCATGTTCAGCCATTTGCCGCTTTACGCCGGTGATCCCATTCTTTCGCTGCAGCAGGCGTATCTGGCGGACCCGCGCGCCGACAAGGTCAACCTGGGTATCGGTGCCTATCAGGACGAGAACGGTGCGATCCCGACCCTGCGCTCGGTGGCTGCGGTGCGTCCGGCGCTGGCGGCCGATCTGGGCCCGACGCCGTACCAGCCGATCGCCGGGTCGAAGCCGTACCGCGATCTGGTCACGGAGCTGGTGCTGGGCAGCGACCGCTACCGGAAGGTCGCCGAGCGCGTGGTGGCGATCCAGTCGCTGGGTGGCTCGGGCGCGCTGCGCGTCGGTTGCGATCTGTTGAAGCGCTACTTTCCCGACTCACAGGTGTTCATCAGCGCGCCGTCGTGGCCGAACCATCAGGCCATCTTCGAGGCCGCCGGTTTCAAGGTCGGCAGCTACCGCTACTTCGACGCGAGCACCAACGGGGTCGATTTCGACGGCATGTTGGCCGACCTGCAGGCGATGCCGGCACGCAGCATCGTCATCCTGCACCCGGCCTGCCACAACCCGACCGGCGCCGACCTCACCCGCGACCAGTGGGACGCGGTGGTCAAGGTGATTGCCGAGCGCAAGCTGCTGCCGTTCCTGGACATGGCTTACCAAGGTTTCGCCGAAGGCATCGACGAGGACGGCTACGCGGTGCACGCGATGGTCGATGCGGGGATCTCGCTGCTGCTGAGCGTGTCGTTCTCCAAGACCTTCTCGCTGTACGGCGAGCGTTGCGGCGCGCTGGTGGGCGTGTGCGCGGATGCCGACGAGGCGAAGCGCGTGCTCAGCCAGATGGAAATGTCGATCCGGGCGAACTACTCCAGCCCGCCGACTTTCGGCGGCAAGATCATCGCGCGCGTGCTGGCCGATGCGGCGCTGCGCCAGGACTGGATGGACGAAGTCGGGGAAATGCGTACCCGCATGCTGCGGATGCGCGAGCGCCTGCACGCCGGCATGAAGGCCCGCGCGCCGTCCTTGAACGTCGATTACCTGTTGAGCCAGCGCGGCATGTTCAGCTACACCGGCCTGAGCGCGGCGCAGGTGGAGCGGCTGCGGGCCGAGCACGGCATCTATGCGGTCAATTCCGGGCGCATCTGCGTCTCCGGGCTGCGCGATGACAACGTGGACCGCGTGGCCGAGGCGTTCGCGCAGGTCATGCACGATCCCGGACAAGATTGATGGGCAAGCCCCGCGGCCAGCTGAAGCTGGAAGGGTTCAACCACCTCACCAAGTCGTTGAGCTTCAACATCTACGACATCTCCTACGCGGTGTCGGAGACCCAGCGCCAGCGTTACATCGAATACATCGATGAGGAATACGATGCCGACCGACTGACCGAGATCCTGTTGAACGTGGTCGAGATCATCGGCGGCACGGTGCTGAACGTCGCCCGGCAGGATTACGATCCGCAGGGCGCGTCGGTGACGATCCTGATGTCCGACCGTCCGGCGCTGCCGGAGCACAACGCGTCCAACGACAAGCCCAAGCGCACGGTCGCGCATCTGGACAAGAGCCACATCACCGTCCACACCTACCCGGAAATGCATCCGCACAACGGGATCGCGACCTTCCGGGTGGATATCGACGTGGCGACCTGCGGCCTGATCTCGCCGCTGGAAGCGCTGGACTACCTGATCAAGCAGTTCGATTCGGACGTGGTGATCATGGATTACCGCGTGCGTGGCTTTGCCCGCAACGCAAAGGGCCGGAAGCTGTTCATCGACCACAAGATCAACTCGATCCAGGAGTCGATCCACAAGCGGCTGCTGGACAAGTACGAGTGCCGCGACGTGAACGTCTATCAGGAAAACCTCTTCCACACGAAGATGCACCTGAAAAACTTCAACCTCGACGATTACCTGTTCAGCGAGATGGCCCAGCAGTTGTCGTTCCGCGACCGCATGCGCATCGAGCACCTGCTGCGCAAGGAAATCATCGAGCTGTACCAGGGCTACCCGGAAGAGTAGCTCCCGAAGACCAGGCACGGCGGCCGCACACGCGGCCGTGACCGGGGTGGCGGGACAATGCGCGGGTCTTCGCAGGCGGGCCCGAAGCGATCATGCAACTCGACGCGCTGTTGCTGTCCCGGATCCAGTTCGGTTTCACGATCTCGTTCCACATCATCTTCCCGGCCATCACCATCGGGTTGGCCAGTTATCTGGTGGTGCTGGAAGGCGCGTGGTTGTACACCAAGCGCCGCGTCTATCTGGATCTGTACCAGTTCTGGCTGAAGGTGTTCGCCGTCGCGTTCGGCATGGGCGTGGTGTCGGGCATCGTGCTGGCGTACCAGTTCGGCACCAACTGGAGCGGGTTCTCGCGCTTCGCCGGTGGCATCACCGGGCCACTGCTGGCCTACGAGGTGCTGACCGCGTTTTTCCTGGAAGCCGGTTTCCTGGGCGTGATGCTGTTCGGCATGAAGCGCGTCGGCCCGGGCCTGCACCTGTTTTCCACCGCGGCAGTAGCGGCCGGGACGTTGATCTCCTCGACCTGGATCATCGCCTCCAACAGCTGGATGCATACCCCGCAGGGGCATGAAATCATCGACGGTCGCGTGGTGCCGGTCGACTGGCTGATGGTGATCCTCAACCCGTCGTTTCCGTACCGGCTCAGCCACATGGTGGTGGCGGCGTTCCTGGCGACGGCGCTGCTGGTCGGCGCCAGTGCGGCGTGGCACCTGTTGCGCGGACGCGACACGCCGGCAGTCAGGACGATGTGGTCGATGGCGTTGTGGATGGTGCTGGTGACCGCGCCGCTGCAGGCGGTGATCGGCGACTTCCACGGCCTCAACACCCTGAAATACCAGCCGGCCAAGATCGCCGCGATGGAAGGCCACTGGCAGAACGAACCGGGGCAGGGCGTGCCGCTGGCGCTGTTCGGCATTCCCGACATGGAACAGGAGCGGACCCGGTACGCGCTGGAGATCCCGCGGCTCGGCAGCGTCATCCTGACCCACAGCCTGGACGGTGAATTTCCGGGGCTGAAGGAGTTTCCGCGCGAGGACCGGCCCAACTCCACGGTCGTGTTCTGGACGTTCCGGTTGATGGTCGGGCTGGGCGTGCTGATGATCGCGCTGGGGTTGTGCGGCGCGTGGCTAAGGTGGCGCGGCCGGGTGTATGCGTCCCGGCCGCTGATGCGTTTCGCGCTGCTGATGGGACCGGCCGGACTGGTCGCGATCCTCGCGGGCTGGTCGACCACCGAGATCGGTCGTCAGCCATGGATCGTGCAGGGCCTGCTGCGCACCTCCGAGGCGGTGTCGGCGCACAGCGCGGCTCAGGTGGGGGTGTCGCTGGCGATCTTCGTGGTGGTGTATTTCGCGGTGTTCGGCGCGGGCACCGTGTACACCCTGCGCATCATCGGCCACGGCCCGTCCACGCTGGACGGGGACTCGCCGCCGGAAGGCGGCCCCGGCCAGCTGCACCAGCCGGGACGGCCGATGTCCGCGGCGATCGATGGCGAGGCGTCTGGTGCCGGCTTCGCTGGTGTCTACGCAGCGGGTACGGGTTCCGGATCGCAGGAGGAGACGAACTGATGGGCATCGACCTTCCACTGGTGTGGGGCGTGATCATCGTGTTCTCGATCATGATGTACGTGGTCATGGACGGCTTCGATCTGGGGATCGGGATGCTGTTCCCGTTCTTCCCGGCCAAGCACGATCGCGACGTGATGATGAACACCGTCGCGCCGGTCTGGGACGGCAACGAGACCTGGCTGGTGATGGGGGGCGCGGGGCTGCTGGCCGCGTTTCCGCTGGCCTACGCGGTGGTGTTGAGTGCGCTGTACCTGCCGCTGGTCCTGATGCTGGTCGCGCTGATCTTCCGTGGCGTCGCGTTCGAGTTCCGGTTCAAGGTGGCGGCCGGGCGCGAGCGGATCTGGGACCTGGCCTTCATCGCCGGATCCTACGGCGCGACCTTCTGCCAGGGCGTGGTGCTGGGTGCCTTCATCAACGGTTTTGCGATGGACGGGGATCGCTTTGTCGGCGGTGCGTTCGACTGGCTCACCCCGTTCTCGCTGTTCACCGGGGTCGGACTGGTGGTCGCCTACATGCTGCTGGGCAGCACCTGGCTGCTGATCAAGACCGAAGGCGAGCTTCACCGCGACCTGCGTCTGCGGACCCGGCACTGGGTGTGGGCGTTGCTGGCGGCCATCGTGATCGTCAGCATCTGGACCGCGCTGGCCCATCCGGCCATCGCCAGGCGCTGGTTCAGCCTGCCGAACCTCCTGTTTCTCGCGCCGGTGCCGCTGCTGGTCGGCGTGGCGATGTACGGCCTGTTGCGCGCGTTGAAGGGTGACTCGCACCTCTCGCCGTTCCTGCTCACGCTGGCACTGGTGTTTCTCGGTTACAGCGGTCTGGGCATCAGTATCTGGCCGAACATCCTGCCGCCCGACATCACGTTCTGGCAGGCCGCCGGGCCGCCGCAGAGCCTGGGTTTCACGCTGGTCGGCGCCTTGCTCATCATCCCGATCATCCTGGGCTACACCGGGCTGGCGTACTGGGTGTTCCGCGGCAAGGTCAGGGCCGGCGAGGGATACCACTGATGCGGGCGCCCATGCTCCGTAGCGGGCCATCACCCCGCCATTGGTGGAAACGCATAGGCTGGCTGGTGCTGATCTGGCTGGCCAGCGTGGCGAGCCTGGCGGTGGTGGCCTATGCGTTGAAGTTGCTGATGCGCTCGGCGGGGATGACGACGTAGCGCGGACGATGGTCAGGGAGCGCGCTGGCCTGCAGGTCGAGTTGCCGGGCAGCCCCTAGTACGGCGCACACTGCAGGAACCTGACCGGGATATCGCTGTCGGGTGGTGGCTGCAGCTGGACCCGTGAGCTGCTCAGGGCTTCGTGACGCTTGAGCACGGCGCAGACAGCATCGACCTGCTGCTGGCTTGCATCAGCCTGGACCTGCACCAGCAGGGTCGAGCGGGTGGCCCAGGACGCAAGGTGGATACCGGGCAGGGCGGAGACCGCGCGGACGACCTCGTCTCTTTGTTCTTCTTCGCTGAGCGCCAGCGGTGCCGGTTCGGTAGCCGTCGGGTGGCTTGCCTCCTTTGCGGGGACGACAGCCGGCATGGAGGCTGTTGGACGGCTGGCGTCCGGCGCGGCGGGGACTTGCGGCTTGTCCTCCTGGCCTGGCAGTGCGGCGGCAACGGCGACACCGGCGACCAGGGCCAGCAACCATGCCGCCAGGGTGGCCCGGACGGTGCGGGTACGGGCGCGCGATACCAGGTCGT
>DATJBR010000403.1:0-3780 GCA_035515255.1 Lysobacter sp.
GCCTGCGGGCTCAGGTATTTGCCCTTGCGCACCACCACCCCGTAGCTGCGGTCGGGAAACCACGCCGCCAGCGAGCGCGCCGCCAGCCGCGACCGGTCGGCTTCGGTCAGGCAGATCGCAGTGACGATGCTGATGCCGAGCCCCATCGCGACGTACTGCTTGATCACCTCCCAGCCGCCGACTTCCAGCGCCACCGTGTACGGCACCCGGTGGCGCTGGAACACCAGATCGACCATCCGGTAGGTGGTGAGACGCTGCGGCGGCAGGATCAATCCATAGGGCGAGAGGTCGCGCAGGTCGAGGTTTTTCGCTTGCGCCAGCGGATGGTCCAGCGGGGTGATCAGCATCGGCTCGAAGCGAGCCACCGGGGCGTAGTCGAGGTCGCCGGGTACGTCCAGCATCGAGCCGACCGCGAGGTCGACCGCATCGGAGCGCAGCAGGTCCATGCCGCCGGCGCCGGTGACGTTGTGCAGGTTCAGGCGCACGCCGGGGTGCGCGGCGCGGAACGCCGCAACGATTGTCGGCAGCAGGTAGAGGATGGTGGAGCTGCCGGCGGCGACATGAAGCTCGCCGGCATCCAGCCCGCGCAGCCGTTCGTGGAATGCGCCGGACAGCGCGTCGATGCCTTCCACCAGCGGCCGGGCCAGCTCGTACAGCGCCTCGCCTTCGCGGGTCATCACCAGCCGCCGCCCGCTGCGCTCCAGCAGCCGCACGCCCATGTCGCGCTCCAGCGCCTGCAATTGCAGGCTGACCGCCGGCTGGCTCAGGTACAGCGCCTCCGCCGCGCGCGACACCGAGCCCAGACGCACGGTCTGGCAGAACGCGCGCAACGGCTTGAGGCGATCGCCCTTGTAGGCAAAGCGCGGGATTGCCGGTGGCTCGCTGGTCATTTTTCGGCCTTCGATGCGGCTGGTCTGCGCCGCGGGAATGCTTGTGGGATGCGTGTTTGAAGGTGCTTATATGGAAAGTTTATATAACGCATTGAAATAACTGTGTTGTCAAATACAGGTACGCCGACGCACGGTCGAACTCCCCTTTCAAACGGAGTGACGGCATGTCGGCAGTGATCTCCCCACGCTTGCGGATGGCCTCCGCCCCGCAGGATTCGATCGGATCGGTGCGCCTCACCGCGTCGGCGTTGGCGGCGGGCCAGGACCGCCTGCTCACGCCGGCGGCGCTGATGTTTCTGGCGGAGCTTCAGCACCGGTTCGAGCCCGCCCGCCAGACCTGCCTGGCACACCGCATCGCTCGCCAAGCCGATTTCGATGCTGGACGGCTGCCGGACTTCCGCGACGACACCCGCGCCATCCGCGAAGGCGACTGGCAGGTCGCGCCATTGCCGGCCGCGCTGCTCGACCGCCGGGTCGAGATCACCGGCCCGGTCGATCCGAAAATGGTCATCAATGCGCTCAATTCGGGTGCCAACTGCTTCATGGCCGACTTCGAGGACAGCACCTCGCCGACCTGGGGCAACCTGGTCGCCGGCCAGCTGGCGTTGTGCGAAGCGGTCGCCGGCACGCTGGAGTTCACCGCGGCGCCGGCCCGTGAAGGCACAGCCGGCAAGCACTACACGCTGAAGCCGTTCGCCGGGCAGGCCGTGCTGCTGGTGCGTCCGCGCGGCTGGCATCTGGATGAGAAGCACCTGCTGATCGATGACAGGCCGATCCCGGCCAGCCTGTTCGATCTCGGCCTGTTCGCGTTCCACAACGCGCACGCACTCGCGGCGAAGGATCGCGGCCCGTACTTCTACCTGCCCAAGCTGGAATCGATGGAGGAGGCGCAGCTGTGGGACGACGTGCTTGCCCATATTGAGCAGGTTCTCGGGCTGGCGTCCGGGCAGATCAAGGTCACCGTGCTGATCGAGACGCTGCCGGCGGTGTTCGAGATGGACGAGATCCTGCATGCGCTGCGCCGCCGTATTGCCGGCCTGAACTGCGGTCGCTGGGACTACATCTTCAGCTACCTCAAGACCTTCCGCGCGCATCCGGACAAGGTGCTGCCCGAACGCGGCCAGGTGACGATGGAGCAGCCGTTCCTGCGCACGTACTCGGAGCTGCTGATCCACACCTGCCACCGCCGCGGCGCGCACGCGATGGGCGGCATGGCGGCGCAGATCCCGATCAGTGGCGATGCCGCCGCGAGCGTCGATGCGAACCATGCTGCGATGGCCAGGGTGCGCGCCGACAAGCTGCGCGAAGTCATCGCCGGCCACGATGGCACCTGGGTTGCGCATCCGGCCTTGATCCCGGTCGCCCGAGCAGTGTTCGACGAGCGCATGCCGACCCCGCATCAGCACCACGTGCGGCGAAGCGACGTGGAGGCGTTCAGCGAACGGCAACTGCGCGACCGCCTGCTCGCACCGCCGCTGGGCACGGTCACCCGCGCCGGTTTCGACAACAACGTCGAGGTCTGCGTGCGCTATCTGGCCGCCTGGCTGGACGGCAGCGGCTGCGTGCCGATCCACGGACTGATGGAGGACGCCGCCACCGCCGAGATCGCTCGCGCGCAGCTGTGGCAGTGGCTGCATTGTCGCGACCACGCGCTGGCACAGGGCATCACCGATGCCGAGCCGCTGCGCCTCGACGACGGCACCCCGATCGACTTCACCCTGCTGGAGCGCGCGTTCATCGGCCTGCCGGTCCGGCTTGGCGACCGCACGCAACTGGTTGGCGGCAGTCGGATCAACGAGGCCATCGGCATGCTCGACCGGCTCTGCCAGGCCGACGTGCTGGAGGATTTTCTGACCGTGCCGGCGTACCAGCGTCTCGACTGACGCGCCATCCGCACCCCACCTGTAGGAGCGACGTCAGTCGCGAATCCCTGAACCCACACCAATCGATCTGCGCGCACAAATCGGTTGTCCAGCCACTGCAGCAATGCGATTCCAGTTGCATTCGCGACTGACGTCGCTCCTACAGAAATCCGCAAACCCGACGTTTTTCGACCACGCCACCAAGGAGTCACGCCATGACCATCCAACGCACCGCCGAGCAGCTCCGCCACGACTGGAGCACCCATCCGCGCTGGGCCGGCATCCGGCGTCCCTATTCGGCCGAGGAGGTCGTTCGCCTGCGCGGCACCGTCGCCGTCGAGCACAGCCTGGCCACGCTGGGTGCGAACAAGCTGTGGCAGTCGCTCGACACGGAAACGTTCGTCAATGCGCTCGGCGCGCTGACCGGCAACCAGGCCATGCAGCAGGTCAAGGCCGGGCTGAAGGCGATCTACCTGTCCGGCTGGCAGGTTGCCGCCGACGCCAACCTGGGCGGCCAGATGTACCCCGACCAGTCGCTGTACCCGGCCGACTCGGTGCCGGCAGTGGTCAAGCGCATCAACAACACGTTGCTGCGTGCCGACCAGATCCAGCATGCGGAGGGCAAGGACGAGGTCGATTTCCTGCAGCCGATCGTGGCCGACGCCGAGGCGGGCTTCGGCGGCGTGCTGAATGCCTTCGAGCTGATGAAGGGCATGATCGAGGCCGGCGCGGCCGGGGTGCATTTCGAGGACCAGCTGGCCAGCGCGAAGAAGTGCGGCCACATGGGCGGCAAGGTGCTGGTGCCGACCCGCGAGGCGGTGGAGAAGCTCAATGCCGCGCGTCTTGCCGCCGATGTCTGCGGCGTGCCGACGCTGATCGTCGCGCGCACAGACGCAGAGGCGGCGGACCTCCTGACCAGCGACATCGACGGAAACGATCGCCCGTTCACCACCGGCGAGCGCACGGTCGAGGGCTTCTACAAGACCCGCAACGGACTGGACCAGGCCATCAGCCGCGGTCTGGCGTAT